>JAFSXQ010000168.1 GCA_017444005.1 Bacteroidaceae bacterium
ATTCTGAACGACGAAACCAGTACGGAGGAAATGGAGCGGATAGATGATGTTCCAGAGCAGCCGGCCGAGGTGGCGGATGAGCCTGCGCCTGAGGTGGAGGTAGCCCAGCCGGAACCCGAAGTGGTTGAGGAAGCAGAACCTGAGCCCGAAGTGGTTGAGGAAGCAGAACCTGAACCCGAAGTGGTTGAGAAAGCAGAACCTGAGCCCGCTCCTGCAGTCGAGGAACCAACCCCAGTAGTTGAAGAGGACCCCGCTCCAGTGGAGGTTGAAGAGCCCACTCCCGTGGAAGTTGAGGAACCCGCTCCTGTAGAGGTTGAAGAACCCGCTCCTGTAGAAGTTGAAGAGCCCGCTCCGGTAGTGGAGGAAAAGCCTGCTTTTGCGGTAGAGGTTGAAGAGCCCGCACCCGTGCCTGAGGCGCCGTCGCAAGGGAGAAGTGCTGGAAGGGGCGTGTTGTGGATTCTTCTCCTTCTGCTCATTGCCGGAGGTGCATACTGGCTGTATTCGACGAAGGGCAATACGGGTTCGGATGCGGAGGCTGTGGCAGAGGCCAAGACTGAGGTGAAGGCTGACACGCAGACCCAGAATGCAGAACCTGCAACGCAGGAACCTGCGGCTCAAGACGAAGGCACAGAGGAACCGGTGGCAGAATCTCCGGCATCTGAGTCACAGACGCCGCCGACGGCTATGGAGGCATCCAAGGCCAATATTGAGAAGTGGACTGCCGACTATCCTCAAATAGAGAACGGTGAATACTGGATTGCGGGTGTCAAGGCGGTTCACGTCCTGGAGAAGGGTGAGGACTTGTCCGTATTGGCAAAGAAATATTACGATGATAAGCGCTTGATTAGTTACATCATACGCATGAATCATTATACCAATTCGCAAGCCAGCAATCTCTTCGTTGGTGCTGAGGTAAAGATTCCGGAATTGGTGAAGAGGTAGTGTACCGCCTACCTCACTCCGATAAGTTTGTGCGTCTGAAGGCTTAGCCGCCATTTCGGATGCTGGAGGACGTAGTCGATGGTCTGCTGCAGAAGTGCTGCATTCTTCGTCGCATCGCCTGTGTCGCAGGGCTGCAGACTGTAGGCTTGCGCCTGGAAGCGGTCGTAGGCCTGCATGTCCTGACCTTCGTAGACGACTTTCAACTCCCGAGGCTGCAGGATGACCGTCTGCTCGAGCACCTTGGGTGAACAGGTCACCCAGTCGATGGCCGGAGGCAACGGCCGTGTGCCGTTCGTTTCTATCTGTACATAGAAACCAGCACGATGCAATTGGTCGACCAACTGCGGGAGGTCGGCTTGCAGACTGGGCTCGCCGCCGGTGATGACCACATGGCGGGGTGCATAGTTCAGGGCTTCAGCGACAATCGCGTCTGTGGTCATTTCCCGTCCGCTTTGGTGCTCGGTGTCGCAGAAAGAGCACCGCAGGTTGCACCCACTGGTACGTATGAACACTGCGGGCACGCCCGTGTGATGACCTTCCCCCTGAATGGAGCAGAAAATCTCGTTAATCTTCATCAATCTCGTACGAGGCTTCGTTGTTCTGGCTCTCCACCACGTCCACGCGATAGGCCTGCGGAATCTGTTCGCATATCCAGCGGGCGATGTTCTCGGCCGTCGGGTTAAAGGGGAGAATCTCGTTGAGGTTGGCGTGGTCCAGCCGGTCGGCTATCAGGTGCTTGATGTGTGTGAAGTCGACCACCATGCCGTCCTGGTTCAGTTCGCGTGCGCGGCAGTGTATGGTCACCACCCAGTTGTGTCCGTGCAACTGTTCGCACTTGCTCCTGTAGGACAAATGCAGGTGATGGCTGGCCGATATTTCGAATGTTTTCTTTATGTAATACACGTTTAGGTTGAAAATTTAAGAATGAAGGGTTCAGTATGAAGAATTGGGGGCTCGCAGCATGCCGTGAGGGCGATTGCGCGTCACGAGTTGTAGAACTGCGTGAAGGCACGTATGCAGTAGTCGTGGTCGGCTTGGCAGGCCGTCTCGCGACACGAGTGCATCGCCCAGATGGGGTTGCCCATGTCCACTCCCTTGATGGGCAGACTGCTGGCCAGGATGTTGCCCAGTGTGCTGCCGCCAGCCACATCGCTGTGGTTAACGAAATACTGCACGGGCACTGCGGCCTCGCGACATAGTTCGGCGAAGACGGCTGCCGAATGTGCATCGGTGGCGTACTTCTGTGCCGCATTGATTTTGATGACCGGCCCGCCGCCCATGTGCGGATGGTTGGTGGGGTCGTACTTCTCCGAGTAGTTGGGATGCCAGGCGTGCGCGTTGTCGGCGCTGACCATAAAGGCCTTCTCCACAGCCCGATAGAAGCCGTCGAGCGTGCCCTCCTGTGCCAGCACGATGCGCTGGAGCATCGCCGAGAGGAAGGGGCTGCCGGCACCCTGCTTGGTCTGGCTGCCGGTTTCCTCGTTGTCGAATATGGCCAGGACCTGTGTCACCTCAGGCGCTTTGTCGGCCGACAGCAGCGCCTGCAGTCCGGCATGAACCATCGACAGGTCGTCGAGTCGTCCGCTAGAGACAAACTCGTTGTGCAGTCCCAGCCGGCAGGCGGGAGTGGCATCGTAGAGGTATAGGTCGAAGTCCAGGATTTCTGCGCGTTCGCCGTCCGGTGTCTTGGCGAGTTCTTCCTTCACGAGACTGATGAGCAGGTTGTTGCGTTCCAGTTCGTCGTTGACGATGGCCAGTATGGGCAGCATGTCCTTCTGCCGGCTGAGTTTCACGCCGTCGTTCACCTGGCGGTTGAAGTGTATGGCCAGGTTGGGAATCACAAGCAAGGGGCGACGGATGTGCAGCAGGCGGGTTTCGGGGTGCAGGGCATCGCTTCCGCGCACGATGACGCGTCCGGCCAACGACAGCGGGCGGTCCATCCACGTGCTCAGTATGGGGCCTCCGTAGACTTCCGTGTTCAGTTTCACGATATCGCCTTCCTGCTGCATTTCGGCCTTCGGTTTGATGCGGAAGGTGGGCGAGTCGCAGTGGGCGCAGATGATGTGGAACCCGCCCTCTGCAAGCGGCTTGCGGCCCATGCGGAAGGCGTAAATCGATGAATCGTTTTTCGTAACGAAGTAGCCCTTTCCTGCCACCAGTTCGGGCAACGGTTCTGCGGCGTCGATGCGTTGGAAACCATTGTTCGCGAGTTCCTCGCTCAACGTCCGTACTGCCAGAAAGTTAACTGGCGATTTGTCCAAGAATTGCAATAAGTCCATACGGCGCACATTTTTAGTAGATGGTAGTCGAGTTCCAGGGGTAGAACTGGCGCTCTACGGAGAACGTGTTCAGGGCGCGTTCCAACTTATCGCGGGTGAGGGGGATGTGCGCCATGCGTGCACTGTCCAGTCCGATGTACTTCTTGAACTTCTGCGGCAACCATGTCCAGTACTTCTGCACGCTGTCTTCGCCCAGTTCCTCCAAGCCGGCGTATGCAATGATGACGGGCAGGTGGAAACGGTTGACGCAGCGCGAGATTTGCCAGTTCAGTATGTGGCTCTCGGTGTTCAGCACGGGGCTTGCGACCACGAGCAGGTTGTCGGCTTCCTCCATCAGTTTCAGGAAGCGGCTTTTGGTTGTCGACTCCAGCAGGTCGTCGTGTTCCGATGAGAACTGAATCTCGTGCATATTCACGAAGCGGAACCTGCTGGGATGGTTCTTCTCCCATTCCTCCAACTGGCGGAATGTGTGCATGTTGCTATTCACCGCGTCCTGCACGGCATCAGCGTCAAATGCGATGTATGTTCCTCTTGGCCTCATAGGTTTTGGTGTTATCTAAGCGCAAAGATACGAAAAGTTCGTGACATGTGTGCTAAATTAGGAAATCTTTTTGTATCTTTGTGCTTCAAAATAGAAACAATTATTGTTTGTGTGATATGGAAATGCTATTAAACAGTGTCGGTGTAATGCTGGGCTTGGCGTTTATACTCAAGGGGGCCGACATGATGGTCGACGGTTCCTCGGACTTGGCGCGCAAGTTCCGCATCAGCGAGGCCGTCATAGGCCTGACGGTTGTTGCCTTCGGCACCAGTTTGCCTGAGTTCGTGGTCAGTTTCTTCTCGGCCCTGCGTGGCAGCGGCGACATGTCGGTGGGCAACATCATGGGGTCCAACATCTTCAATTCGCTGGTCATACTGGGCGCATCGGCTTTTATGGCGACGGTCACCGTCTCGCGCCGGGCACTGTTGGTGGATATTCCCCTGAGCCTGTTGGCAGCCGTAGTGCTCTCGCTGCTCTGCTTCGACACCGTCTTGCACGGAACGCCCATCAACCTGCTTTCGCGAACGAATGCCCTGGTGCTGCTGTTCTTCATGGGACTGTTCATGTACTACAACTACCTGCTGGTCAAGCGCGGTAAGAGCCAGATGACGGTGGAGCAGGTGGACAAACCCACGTGGCGCATTCTCCTCTTCATCGCCGTGGGCATTGCCCTGCTGGTGATTGGCGGCAACGTGCTCATCGACTCGGCCAGCAGCATTGCCCTGGAACTGGGCGTCAGCGAGGCCGTCATCGGGCTGACCATACTGGCTGCCGGCACGTCGGCTCCGGAACTGGCCACCAGTGTTGTGGCCGCCCGTAAGGGTAAGATAGATATGGCCATCGGCAACGTTGTTGGCTCCAACGTGTTCAACGTCTTCTTCGTCTTGGGCACCTGTGGCCTCATACGCCCCATCGTGGTTTCGGACATACAGCCGCTGGACGTGGTGATGTTCGTGGGCGGCCCGCTGCTGCTGTGGTTGTTCGCCGCCCTGTTCCGCCGCATCAACCGCTGGATGGGTGCCGTGATGGTGCTCGCCTATGTGGCTTATCTCGTGGTGCTGGTGCGGCAGGCGGTAGGGTGATATGAAAGCGGCGATAGGAAGAGGCGAAAATAAGATTACTAATCTTATTGCCGGAAGATTACTAATCTTATCGCCGGAAGATTACTAATCTTATCTGCGAAATATCGTATGGTTTATTTTGTACGTACATGAATACTCATTTTTCGAATCTATAATTAACAAGTTATGCGAACCCGATTACTCATTCTCACCCTATTGTTTGTGGCTGGAGCGAACGCCGTCAACACGAAGACCCAAAATGCGTCGACGGTCTCTACGTCCCTGACGGTCGGTGCCAACGTTGATTACGTGCTGACCTCCTCAACTCCTTTCAGCACCCAAGGCTCCATCAATATACCCGCCGATGCAAAGGGGCATTCGGTCGTCATCTTCCAGAAACTCAAACCGTCGGTGGTCAAGTCGAACTGGTTGAAGTATGTCCAGATTGACGGCTCGCCAGCGGTAGACGGCACCAACTGCCAAGTGCGGATGTACAACAAGGGGGCCATCGTCCTGCCCTACGAGTCCGGTTTCAAACCGCTGACGTGCTACACTGGCGAGGACTTCACAGGCTCCTCGTGCAACAACTATACTACAGGACATAGCGGTGGGTTCATGAAGACGCTGGACAACGGAACGCTGATCAATAACTTCAAGAGTTTCAAACTGAAGCGCGGCTATATGGTGACCTTTGCTACAGGAACGGCAGGGTGGGGGTATAGCCGTTGCTTCATAGCGGCAAACGAGGACCTGGAAGTCAACCTTCCGGCCGTCCTTTCGGGCAAGGTTTCCTCCTATCGCCTCTTCGAGTGGTACAACTTCGGAAAGACGGGACTTGCCAACAACACGGATGCAGCCGTATGCGGTGCCCTGAACGTGCAGTCGGCCTACGGTTATGGACTCGGCCACGACATGCGCCCCGACGTGGAGTGCATCCCTCACAAGATACAGAAGTACTGGCCAGGCACGGGCGACTGCGGTGCCTGCGACTATTCCGCCCACATGAAGACGGACAACGAACCGGCAAACGGCGACGATGACAATCCCGCCACCGTGGCCGAAGTGCTGGGCTATTGGCAGGATGCCATGCGAACCGGCATGCGCCTCTGTGCCCCGTCGTCGCACGATGGCGGCTATGCCTGGCAGGAGGAATTCATGAATGCCATCGACGCACGCGGTTGGCGATGCGACGTTCTCGACATGCATTGCTACTGGGTGACTGGCAGTTTCGGTTCGCTCGTCAACTACTACAACAAGTTCCACCGCCCCATCTGGGTGACGGAGTGGCTGTGGGGCGCATCGTGGAACAAGAACGGCGCCTTCGGCAGCGGAGCGACGGAGGCACAGATTCAGAGCAACACAAGCGACATTCTCAACAGAATGAACGGATACGGCTACGTTGAGCGCTATCACTACTGGAACAGCGAATCGAAGGCGAAGGTCTACGACGGCGGCGTCACCGCGCTCGGCCAGATATACGCCGCCACCGACGGCGGCTTGGGCTACAAGCCGGAGAACGAATTCATCCCCGTCGTGGTGATGTCGGCACCGTTCGGTCTCACGGGTTCCATCAGCGGCAGCAGCGTAAGCCTGAAATGGGCGGATGCCAACGGCGACATGATGGACGAGATACAGGTGCAGTACAAGCGCCCGGGCGATGCCTCGTGGAGCGTGCTGACGACGGTAGCCCGAAAGGACAAGACCGACTCGGGCAATCAGGCCTACGTCTACTCGACAACGTTGGCCGGAGTCGAGAACTACGCATGGCGCGTGGTCGATGTGTATGAGGGCCGGGAATATGTCTCCAATGTGCTGACCTACGCAACGGAGTTGACCGAGAACGCCACCTCGCTGCCGGCCAATATCGCCGATTTCTATGTCCAGTTCTATGCCAAGGAGACCGCAACCCCGCTGGTGTGGGCGGTGTACCCCAGCGGCAACAGCGGGAACAGTGTCTACTACAAGGCCACCAACAACAACTACGCCCGTGACCCCTATCAACTGTGGACGCTGGAGGCCAACAGCAACGGCGGCTACTCGCTGCGCAACGCTGGCGAGCCTAACTATCTCATCTGCAGTCCTAATTCGTGGAACTTCGTCACCCGCAACGAGGACTACAAAGTGGAGGCTGCCCAGACGGCCTTCGACTTCACCTATTACGAGGACGGTGACTATTGGCTTTGCAAGAACCTGCGGCACAATACGTACGTAGGCCTTTGGGACAACGACAAGAACTTCGCAGAAGGCGAGGTGCTGGCCGGTAACCGTACCTATCCCACGGGCGACGATTCGGGCGACAAACTGGGCATCCGCCTGATTCCGCGCCCGATGGTGGACGATGCGCCCGCTCTGCCCGCCATTCCCACGGGCGACTACTATCTCTATAACACCGGGAGCGGCCTGTTCATCGGCGCTGGCGCCTGCTGGGGCACGCAAGCCATCGCCGCCGAGACGGGCATCGCCTTCAGCCTCACGGACAACTACACGCTGGAATCCGGCATCTCGAACGGCGGGACGGCGCACTACCTGGGCAGCGACCTCTATTGCGACGGCCAGCCCTTCTGCTGGACGTTTGCCGAGGCCGGTGAGGTGGATGGTCGCCAGGCATACACGATAGCCAACGGAACCAAATACATCGCCGCCCCTGCGACAGCCGGCGCGGCCATCACCACCACGACCGATGCCACCAGTGCCTCGGCCCGCTGGCTGCTGCTCACCCGGGCCGACCTGCTGGAACGGATGGGCGGCGCTACGGAGAGCAACCCGCAGGACGTCTCCTTCCTCATCCCCGGACACAACTTCGGGCGCAACGACGGCCGCATCAGCAACTGGACAGGCGGCCCGTCGCGTGGCGGACACTACGGAGGCGACTGGGGCGACATGAACGGCGAGAAGTTCAACACGACGTTCGACGTCTATCAGGAGGTGACGGGCGTGCCCGATGGCACCTACGAGGTGTCGATGCAGGGCTTCTACCGCGACGGCGGCTACAACGATGCGGCCACGTTGCGCAAGGCCGGCAAGGAGGTGCTGAACGCCCAACTCTATGCCAACGAGGCGGTGCAGGCTTTGCCCTCCATCTTCTCTGAGGCCGGGAAGTGCGGCACGCAGGGCGTCAACCAGAGCGTCTACGGCTACATCCCCAACAGCCAGACCGATGCCTCCTACTACATCCATGATGGGCTGTATGCCGTTGGTCCGCTCCGCTTCACGGTGGAGGGCGGCAAACTTCGCGTGGGCGTTCGGAAGACGGTGGCCGTCGCTAACGACTGGACGCTGTTCGACAACTTCCGCCTCCGCTACTACGGTGCGCCTGCACCCGAGATCGTGAAGGGCGACGTGAATGGTGACGGCAGCGTGACCGTATCCGACGTGACGACCCTCGTGAACATCGTGCTCGGGCGCGAAACCCAGCACCGCGAGGTGGCCGACGTCACCGGCGATGGCAGCGTGACCATTGCCGACGTCACCGCCGTTGTCAATATTATCCTGGGAAAATAACGATGCGTCGTTAAGGGCGCATCGACGCATCGTTACAGCCAAAGCGACGCATCGTTTCAAGTGAATCGATGCGTCGCTTTTTTTCAGTCGAAGTGTTGCTTTTTTTCAGTCGATACGTCGCGTTATTGCTGGCCGGTCTTGACTTTCAGTAGCATCTGCGGAGCAATCTTCACCAGTTTGCGGTTGACGGCCTTCTTCACCACGACGCCGTCCTCCAGCGTCATCTGGTAGGTGCTGTCGTTCTGCCACGTGAGGCGGATGGCTTGCGTCTCGCTCCCCAGGTCGTTGGACACGCGGATGGTGGCCGTGTGTTCATTTTTTACTTCAAACGAGGTCACCGACCACACACCGTAGACGCCTTTCCCGTTGAGGTAGCCGTTCATGGGACCGAACATTTCCATGCTGGGTACGGTGATGCTTTCCTCGTAGAGGTCAATCTTGAGGTTGATGCCTTCGTCGTCGTTCACCAAATGCAGTCGCCAGGGCTCTGCGCCCTGAAGCGTTGTAGCCACGAGGGCTGTCAGGAGTATCATGAATCGTCTCATAGTGGGACAAAGGTACGCAAAAAGGTCGATTTGTGCAAGCCCGGCATTGATTTACATCAAGATTTTATGTCCCCGACACCATTCTTTTAGGAATATTTAATACATTATTGCCCTTTTTTTCCTATCTTTGCGCCCACAAAACCGAAGTTTAATGGAAAATGAAAAGATAAGCCCGACGTTTGTCTTCGAATCCAGTTGGGAGGTCTGTAACAAGGTGGGGGGCATCTACACGGTGCTCTCGACGCGTGCCAAGACGCTTGTGGAGCAGTTGGACGACCGCCTTTTGTTCATCGGCCCCGACTTCTGGCGCGGGAAGGATAATCCCCTTTTCACCGAGGACAATGCGATGTGGGCCAAGTGGGTGAAGAAGGCCAAAGGCGAAGGCATCAATGTGCGCGTTGGCCGCTGGAACATTCCCGGCCGGCCCTGCGTGGTGCTGGTGGACTTTGCCCCATACTTCGTGGCTCGCGACCACATCTATGGCGAGGCGTGGGCGTCCTATGGCGTTGACTCGCTGCATGCCTACGGCGACTACGACGAGGCCTCGATGTTCTCCTACGCCGCCGGTCGGGTGGTGGAGAGTTATTACAACTACTTCCTCTCGAAGGGTAACGAACGCATCGTGTATCAGGCCCACGAGTGGATGACGGGCCTCGGTGCACTCTATGTGCGCAGTCATGTGCCGGCCATAGCCACCATCTTCACGACGCACGCCACCAGCATCGGGCGCAGCATTGCCGGTAACAACAAGCCCCTCTACGACTACCTCTATGCCTACAACGGTAACCAGATGGCACAGGAGTTGAACATGGAGGCCAAACACTCTGTGGAGCGCCAGACGGCCCACAATGTCGACTGCTTCACGACGGTGAGCGACGTCACGGCTCGGGAGTGCGAGGAACTGCTCGACCGCCAGTGCGATGCCGTGCTGATGAACGGTTTCGAGAGCGACTTCGTGCCCACGGGGCAGAAGTTTGCCAGCAGCCGCCGTCAGGTTCGCCAGAAGTTGCTGCGCGTGGCCAATGCCCTCACCGGTGTGGAATACCCCGCCGACACCATCATTGTGGCCACCAGCGGCCGCTACGAATTCAAGAACAAGGGCATCGACGTCTACCTCGAGGCCATGCACCGGCTCGACTGGCAGCAGGATTTGCAACGTCCCGTCCTGGCCTTCGTGGAGGTGCCTGCCTGGGTGGCCGGTCCCCGTCGCGACCTGCAGGAAAGGCTTGCCTCCGACACCGTCTACACATCGCCGCTGCCCATGCCCTTCCTGACGCACAACCTCAATGCCGTCGAGAGCGACAACGTGCTGAATGCCCTGCGCATGTTCGACAAGTCGAATCGTCCCGAAGAGAAGGTCAAGGTCATCTTCGTGCCCTGCTACCTCGATGGCCGCGACGGCATCTTCGACATGTCCTACTACGACGTGCTCATCGGTAACGACCTCTCGATATATCCCTCCTACTACGAGCCCTGGGGCTACACGCCTCTGGAGAGCGTCGCCTTCCACGTTCCCTGCATCACCACCAGTCTCTCCGGCTTTGGCATGTGGGCGAATAAGGTCAAGGGTGATTCTCAATTCTCAACTCTGGAAGACGGCGTGGAGGTCATCCCCCGCACCGATTACAACTACGGCGATGTGGCCGACGGCATCGTCCGGGCAGTGCTCCGGTTTGCCGCTTGGGACAAGAAGGCGGTCGACAAAGCCCGCTCCAATGCTGCCCGCCTGTCGGAGAAGGCCCTTTGGAGCCACTTCATCCAGTACTACTACGACGCCTACGACATCGCCCTGCGCAAGGCCGAGAACCGCATGGCCCTGCTCTAGTGCCCGACGCCCTCTCGCGTGCGTATGCGCGCAATGATAAATAAGGTAAGAAACAATTTTTATTAATACAATTAACTATTCTTTTATGAAGATTAAAGCAAGTAACGCCAATCAGGCTTCGTTTCGCCCCATCAGCGCACGCAGTAACATACCTGCAGAACTGACGAAGCTGGAAGAACTGGCCCACAACATGTGGTGGGCGTGGAACCACGATGCCCGTAGCCTGTTCCGTAACATTGACGAGAAACTGTTCGACGAGTGCGGTGGCAACCCCGTGCTCATGCTCGAACACCTCAACTACGAGAAGATGAGTCAGTTGGCCAAGGATAAGGCCGTGCTGAAGAAGATGGAGGACGTGTATGCACAATTCCGTGCCTACATGGACGTGAAACCCGACAAGAAGCGTGCCTCGGTGGCCTACCTCTGCATGGAGTACGGCCTGAACCAGGTGTTGAAGATATACTCTGGCGGCCTGGGCATCCTGGCCGGTGACTACCTGAAGGAGGCCAGCGACTCGAACGTCGACATGGTGGCCGTCGGTTTCCTCTATCGCTATGGCTACTTCACGCAGACCCTCTCGATGGACGGTCAGCAGATTGCCAACTACGAGGCACAGAACTTCGGTTCGCTGCCCATCGAGCAGCAACTCAACGAGGACGGCACGCCTATGGTCATCGACGTTCCCTACATGGACTACTACGTTCATGCCTACGTATGGCGCGTCAACGTCGGCCGCATCAAACTCTACCTGCTCGACACCGACAACGAGATGAACTCCGACTTCGACAAGCCCATCACCCACGCCCTCTACGGCGGCGACTGGGAGAACCGCCTGAAGCAGGAGATTCTGCTCGGTATCGGCGGCGTGCTGACGCTGAAGAAACTGGGCATCAAGAAGGACGTCTACCACTGCAACGAGGGACATGCCGCCCTGTGCAATGTGCAGCGTCTGGTCGACCTCGTCAAGGAGGGCATGACCTTCACCCAGGCTCTGGAACTGGTGCGCGCCTCGTCGCTCTACACCGTCCACACCCCCGTGCCCGCCGGTCACGACTACTTCGACGAAGGCCTCTTCTCGAAGTACATGCGCGGCTATGCCGACATGCTGGGCATCAGTTGGGACGAGTTCATCGGCATGGGCCGCATGAACCCCGACGATCACGGCGAGAAGTTCTGCATGTCCACCTTCGCCTGCAACACCTCGCAGGAGGTGAACGGCGTTTCGTGGCTCCACGGCGAGGTGTCGAAGAAGATGTTCTCCGGCATCTGGCAGGGCTACTATCCCGAGGAGAGCCACGTGGGCTACGTCACCAACGGCGTGCACTTCCCCACCTGGTGTGCCAACGAGTGGCGCAAACTCTACCGCAAGCACTTCGCTCCCGAGCACCTCGCCGACCAGTCGAACGAGAAGATTTGGGAGGCCATCTACAATGTCAGCGACGAAGAGGTCTGGGAGACCCGCATGCAGTTGAAGCGCAAACTCGTCGACTACATCCGCGAGCAGTTCCGCGAGAACTGGCTCAAGAACCAGGGCGACCCCTCGCGCGTCGTCAGCCTCATGGACAAGATCAACCCCAACGCCCTGCTCATCGGCTTCGGTCGCCGCTTCGCCACCTACAAGCGTGCCCACCTGCTGTTCACCGACCTGGAGCGTCTGGCCAAGATTGTCAACAACCCCAACTATCCCGTCCAGTTCCTCTACACCGGTAAGGCACACCCCGCCGACGGTGCCGGTCAGGGCCTCATCAAGCGCATCTACGAAATCTCGCAGCGCCCCGAGTTCCTGGGCAAGATCATCTTCCTGGAGAACTACGACATGCAGTTGGCTCGCCGCCTCGTCTCGGGTGTCGACATCTGGATGAACACCCCGACGCGCCCCCTGGAGGCCAGTGGTACTTCGGGCGAGAAGGCACTGATGAACGGCGTCGTCAACCTGTCCGTGAAGGACGGCTGGTGGCTCGAGGGCTATCGCGAAGGCGCCGGATGGGCACTGACCGAGAAGCGCACCTACCAGAACCAGGCCTATCAGGACCAACTCGACGCAGCCACCATCTACTCGCTGCTGGAGAACGAGATTATGCCCCTCTACTACGCTCGTAACAAGAAGGGTTACTCCACGGGCTGGGTTCAGGTCATCAAGAACTCTATCGCCCGCATCGCTCCCCACTATACGATGAAGCGTCAGTTGGACGACTACTACTCGAAGTTCTATAACAAACTGCGCGACCGCAGCGCCCTGTTGCAGAAGAACAACTGCCAGTTGGCCAAGGAGATTGCGAACTGGAAGGAGGCCGTTGCCGAGCGTTGGGACCAGATTCGTGTTGTCAGCATGGACAAGCCCGAAGCCCTCATCCAGGGCCTGCCCCTGGCCGGACAGAAGTACCCCATCCGCATCGTCGTCGACGAGGCCGGCCTGGAGGATGCCGTCGGCATAGAACTGGTGACCCTGACCACCGACAAGGAGGGTGTCGACCACATCTACTCTGTCGAGCCCTTCAAGGTGACCGCTCACGAGGGCACGCAGTACACCTTCGAACTGGAGCACATGCTCAACAACGCAGGCTCCTTCAAGGTGGGCTACCGCATGTACCCGAAGAACGACAACCTGCCTCACCGTCAGGACTTCTGCTACGTTCGCTGGTTGTAATAACCTAACATACAGAGCCGTGAAACGCGTTCTCACACTCGTGCTTCTGGTGACGCTCGCCCTGTCCGCAGGTGCGCAGCGCCACCAGTTGCGTCGTGGGGGCGAAGTCCTTGCCCACGACCTCCGCTTCAATCCCGCCCGCATAACCGACGACATGCCCGACGGGCTGAAGGAGATTCTGCGGGCCTACCAACTCCAGCCGCGCTATGCCCATCGGGTGAAGGGTAGGGCAGTGGAGCCCCTGCTCAAGAGTGTCCGCGACCAGGGCGAGCCCTACAACCGCTCGTGTCCCTACTACATTTTCGATAATGGGAACGTCAGCCAGGAGCGCTGCTTGACGGGCTGTGTGGCCACGTGCATCGAGCAGGTGCTCAGTTACTACCGCCATCCCGAGGCCCTCATCGACACGCTGCACGGCTGGTCGACCGACCACTACTCGGTCTTCGACGTCATGCCCGGTGCGCCCATCGATTGGGACAACATCCTCCCCGACTATCGTCAGGGCTACACCGACCGTCAGGCACAGGCCGTCAGCGACCTGTCGTTCTACTGCGGTATGGCGGCGCACATGAACTGGGGGCTTTCCAGCAGTAGCGCAAGCCTCGGACGCGCTTTCGACCCGCTGTGGCAAGTGTTTGACTACCAGACTCTGGCCTACGTCCAGCGTGCCATGTACAGCACACCCACGTGGAATGCTATGCTTCGCCACGAACTGGAGGAGGGGCGCCCTGTCTGCTACACGGGTCACAATATGGCCCTCAGCGGTCACGCCTTCAACATCGACGGCGTAGACGAGGACGGCTACTATCACATCAACTGGGGCTACAACGGCGACTACGACGGCTACTACGACCTCGACTACCTCACGGCCTTCGAGAACCGCTACGATGCCACGCCGCTCGGACAGCAAGAGGGGTTGTTTGCCAACCAGACGGCTCTCTTCATCCACCCCGAGGACTTCGTCATCGATGTCTACGATACGTTGCGCATCGAGGATGCCTTTCACGGCGTTCGCGTCGACGACATCACCTTCCGCCGCCAACCCGACACACAGGGCTTCGTCATAGCCGACTTTGCGATGACCAATACCACGCGCGACAGTCTGAACTTCACCTTCGAAGTCCTGACCTATCTGCCCACCGACACGGCCATCTTCCAGCAGGCCGACTACGTGGCCCTCTCCGCTGTCAACCTGGCGCCGGGCGAGAGCCGCACATGGCCCGTCTATTGCCAGTTCGTGGAGACGGGCGAGCGCATTCTCTCCTTCTCTGCCGACGACGAGACGCTGCCCTACCAGATGCCCGTCACCATCGTGCCCGGCACCGACCCGAAACTGCAGTTCAGCGACGTCGATTACCGGCTCATCCGCTACGGCGACAACCTGGTCGGCGAGTTCTCGCTCGACATCGCCAACCTGGCTTCGGACGGCTATGCGGGCGAACTGGTCACCTATTGTCTTTTCCCCGACGATTCACAAATCGACGAGCGCCATTGGCAGGTGCTCTCTTTGGCGGCAGGCGACACGGAGCGCGACACCGTCCGCTTCCAGCATCTCATCGACGGACAGGGCTATACGCTGAAGGTGCGCTGCCCCTGGGATGTGCAGCGCGAGTTCTCCTTCGTCGTTCGTTCTGGCGATGCCACCGACGGCATTCAGAATTTGAGTGGTGGAGACAATGAGAACATGAGACAGGGGGAAAACGAGAAAATGCGGCAGGGCATCTACGACCTGAGCGGCCGCAACATCTCTGCGTCCTCTGTGCGCCCGAAGGGCATCTACGTGAAGCACGGCAAGAAAATTCTTATTCCCTAATTATGCATTATGAATTATGCATTATGCATTATGAATTATGAATTGCGAGGCTCTCATTCATAAGTACTACGCCGGACAGCCCGAGTTGGAACAGATCCTGCTCACCCACAGCCGGCAGGTGGCCGACCTCTGCATGCAGATTTGCGACCGCCACCCCGAGTTGGGGCTCGACCGCCAGTTCCTGCGAGAGGCCGCCATGCTGCACGACATCGGCATTTTGCGTACCAACGCTCCCGGCATCCAATGTTTCGGTACCGAACATTACATTCGTCACGGCCTGATTGGCGGCGAGATGCTTCGTGCCGAGGGACTTCCCCGTCATGCCCGCGTGGCCGAGCGCCACACCGGCACAGGACTGACCCCCGAAGCCATTCAGCGTCAGCACTTGCCTCTGCCCCTGCAGGACTATTCCCCTGAAACCCTTGAGGAACAGGTCGTCTGCTATGCCGACAAGTTCTTCTCCAAAACCAAACTCCAGCAGCAGAAGTCGTACGAGCGTGTCCTGCAGAGTCTCGACTGGTTTGGCGAGGAAGGTGTCCGCCGCTTCCGCCATTGGCACGCCCAGTTCGGCGTGTAGGGCAAGGGGATTTCAGAAGCACACGGTTATGGCCGCCACAGCGCTACGCTGCTTTTTTGCATACGCATGGTTGTCAGTTGATAATCATCTTAGAAGCCAATATTTTATCCACAATCGCCACATCACCCTCTACATGGAAAATAATATTCAACTGTTTGTTGCGTGTGCGCAGTTGTTAGGCATGTGGATGATATTGCTTGACAGAGTGATAACGGCTTTCTGGGATAATCCCTGCGAAATAACGTAGAGACATTATTTCGGCCTGCAATTCACGAGAATATCTGGCTGCATGCTCCGGTGTACTGACTTTAACAATATAATCTGCTAAATCATCAATGTCGTGAAAAACAGTATCGAGGATTCTGACAGTGTACTCTTTCATAGCCTATCAAGCACCGCCTGTTCCAACTTGTCAATAAAATCCTCAACCGAGTACAACCTGTCCGTGGGTGTTGATTGCACGTGCTGGATAGTATTGTGTATACTCCGCCTCTCCCTTTTCCTTGTATTGCTTGTATATGCTATGCTTTCCATCTTCATTTTAATCTGTTGCAAATATAGCACCTTTTACTGAGACCACCAAACATTTTCAATATTTTGACTCGATATTTTGACATACTTTTCCATACTTTTCCATACTTTTCCGTATAAATGAATCTACTGTTTAATGCGACTTTTAGATATTCACGCTCGGAAAATGCGTTTCGCACTTTTATCGCCCGAAGCGATACAAGATTGCGAAATTATTTGAACCTTTGCACCGAATTCAAACAAATAGCGCTATATGTTTGACTTACAGAATGCAAAGATGGAGGACTTCACCATCGTTGAAGCCCCAAAGCAAAGGACAGGCAAGAGGGTTCGCGCATCGTTCTACCGTACGAAGCCCGGCTGCTACACGCCGCCGCCCTACAAGGTTGACCGCATTAAACTCTCGGAGGTGTTGTGATGGCATGAGTCCGACTTCTTCATCACCAGCATAGACGGCCACAATCATTTTGCATTCGACATTCCCGCTACAGGTAAGATAGAATAGGATCCCCATTCAGACCTGTGCCACCGGTTCTCTTTTCATATAGAGAAAACAGTTAAAAGTTCAAACATCAAATATCCCGTAGAAGACTCCCTTTCACCGCCAGCGTCACCAGGTTGACTGTGTTGTTCACGCCGAACTTGGCCAGCAGACGTTTGCGATACCATTTCACGGTCTCGGCGCTGAGGTGCAGACGGACGGCAATCTCGGGATTTGAGTGGCCTTGGCATACGAGGCGGAGGATGTTCTGTTCCGGCTTGGTGAGGACGATGGCCTTGCTGCAGGACTGACTAATGATTTCTTCAACGGCTGGGCTCAAGTAACGTTCCCCCTTCCACACCTGGCCGATGGCCGTCAGTAGTTCTTCGATGGGGGCGCTTTTCAGCACATAGCCGTGGACGCCGGCTTCGAGCATCCGCTGGATGACGCAATATTCGTCGTGGATGGTGACA
>JAFSXQ010000169.1 GCA_017444005.1 Bacteroidaceae bacterium
GCGCCCAGTGTGCCGAGAAGTTCGAACGCGAGGGCGTGGGTGCCACCATCACCGTCACCTCCTGTTGGTGCTACGGCAGCGAGACGATGGACATGAATCCGCATTATCCGAAGGCCGTCTGGGGCTTCAACGGAACGGAGCGCCCCGGTGCCGTCTACCTGGCTGCCGTCCTGGCCGCCCATGCCCAGAAGGGCCTGCCGGCCTTTGGCATCTACGGTCATGACGTGCAGGACCTCGACGACAACACCATCCCCGAGGATGTGGCCGAGAAGATTCTGCGCTTCGCCCGTGCCGCACAGGCAGTGGCCACGATGCGGGGCAAGTCGTACCTGTCGATGGGCAACACCTGCATGGGCATTGCCGGCAGCATCGTCGATGCCGACCTTTTGCAGCACTACCTCGGTATGCGCACGGAATACGTCTCGCTCGTGGAGATTCTGCGTCGCGTGGACTTCAATATCTTCGACCCCGAAGAGTTCAAAAAAGCGATGGAATGGGTGGAAAAGTACTGCAAGCCACAGGAGGGACACGACTACAACGAGGACCGTCCGCTCTTCCCCGGCACGCCCATGACCACCTTCAACGGCAAGGGTAAGGGCAAGAATCGCGAGGAGAAGGACCAGGACTGGGAGTTCACCGTGAAGACGATGATGATTATCCGCGACCTGATGCACGGCAATCCGCGTCTGCTGGAGATGGGCTACAAGGAGGAGGCACTGGGCCACAACGCCCTGTTCGGCGGCGTGCAAGGCCAGAGGCAGTGGACCGATTATCGGCCGAACTTCGACTTCCCCGAGTCCATGCTCTGCACTTCGTTCGACTGGAACGGCGTGCGCGAGGCCGACGTGCTGGCCACGGAGAACGACTTCCTCAACGGCCTGTCGATGCTCTTCGGCCACCTGCTGACCAACCGCGGCGTGATGTTCTCCGACATCCGCACCTACTGGAGCCCCGAAGCCGTTCGCCGCGTCACCGGCACCGTGCTGAGCGGTTTACCTGCCCAGGGGTTCATCCACCTCATCAACAGCGGGGCCACCACCCTCGATGCCACCGGTGCCATGACGGGTGCCGACGGCCAACCGACGATGAAGGAACCCTGGAACATCACTGATGCCGATGTCGATGCCTGCCTGAAGGCGACTTCGTGGATGCCCGCCGACCGCGACTACTTCCGTGGCGGTGGCTACAGTTCGCACTTCGTCACCCGTGGCGGCATGCCCATGACCATGCTGCGCGTGAACCGTGTGGCAGGTCTTGGTCCCGTGCTGCAACTGGCCGAAGGATGGACGGTGGAACTCGACCCGAAGACGCACGACATCCTGGACCGTCGCACCGACCCCACATGGCCCACGACGTGGTTCGTGCCCCGGCTCGACCCGACGAAGGACTGCTTCAAGGATGTCTACAGCGTCATGAACTCGTGGGGTGCTAACCACGGTGCCATTGCCTATGGGCACATCGGCGCCGACCTCATCACGCTGTGCTCCATCCTGCGCATCCCCGTCTGCATGCACAACGTTGCGGACAGCGACATCTTCCGTCCTGCCGCCTGGAACGCCTTCGGCATGGACAAGGAGGGGGCCGACTATCGTGCCTGCCAGAACTTCGGACCTATATATAAATAAGGTATGGAAAAGCAACGCCTGGTAGAGAAGAAGTATCTCTTCACCTTCATCCTCATCACGTCACTCTTTGCCCTCTGGGGCTTTGCCAACGACATCACCAACCCCATGGTGGCGGCCTTCCAGACGCTGATGGAGATATCGGCGGCCAAGGCCTCGATGGTGCAGTTCGCCTTCTATGGCGGCTATGCCACGATGGCCGTGCCTGCGGCCCTGTTCATCCGGAAGTATTCGTACAAGGTGGGCGTGCTCATCGGCCTCGGACTCTATGCCGTGGGTGCCTTCCTGTTCATCCCGGCGGCCCAGTTCCAGGAGTTCACCTTCTTCTGCGTGTCGCTCTACATCCTCACCTTCGGACTGGCCTTTTTGGAGACCAGCGCCAATCCCTTCATCCTGTCGCTGGGTCCGAAGAAGAACAGTACGCGCCGCCTGAACCTGGCCCAGGCCTTCAATCCCGTGGGCTCGCTCTCGGGCATGGCCGTGGCATCGTTCATCGTGCTGCCTAACCTCATTTCCGACAAACGAGACGAGGCAGGCCAGATAATCTTCGGCTCCCTATCCGAGGCCGAGAAGGCCAATATCCGCCTCCACGACCTTGCCGTCATCCGCGATCCCTACGTAGCCATCGGTCTGGTGGTGCTGGTGATGTTCGTCATCATCGCCCTCACCAAGATGCCATCGTTGAAGGGCGAACAGGACGCGAAAACGACGGCACGCGCCACGCTGTTCCACCTGTGGAACAACCGGACGTATCGCAACGGTGTCTTTGCTCAGGTGCTGTATGTGGCAGCCCAGATAATGGTGTGGACCTTCATCATTCAGTATGCCGACCATCTGGGCATCGACAAGGCCACGGCCCAGCGCTGGAACATCCTGGCCATGTCGCTCTCGCTGACGGGCCGTTTCGTGGGCACCTACATCATGAAATGGGTCAACCAGCGCCGCCTGCTGATGCTCTTCGGCATCGGCGCTTCGGTGTGCACGCTCGGGGCCATTTGCATCGAGGGTATGTGGGGCCTGTACAGTCTGGTGTGCATCAGTCTGTTCATGTCCATCATGTTCCCCAGCATCTACGGCATCGCCCTGGAGAATGTCCGGAGCGAGGACACGTCCCTGGGTGCTGCCTTCCTGGTGATGGCCATCGTGGGCGGAGCCTTGATGCCTCCCTTGCAGGGACACCTCATCGACCAGCAGGTCATCTTCGGTTGGCCCGCCGTCAATGTTTCGTTCTGCCTGCCCCTCATCTGTTTCGTCTTGATCACTGTCTATGGCTACCAGACCTTCAAGCAAGCCAAATCATTAAATCGTACAATATGATACAGGGTTTTATTCAAAAACGTCACGGTGTGCCCGTGAAACGCTATGTGCAGACGATGGACTTGAAGGACGACCCGGCGCTGATTGCCGAGTACCGCCGTCGCCACAGTCGTGAGGATTCGTGGCCCGAGATTCGCGAGGGCATTCGTGAGGTGGGCATCCTGGAGATGGAACTTTACATCCTGGGGACCCGTCTGGTGATGATTGTCGACACCCCGCTCGACTTCGACTGGTCTGCGGCGATGGCCCGGCTGGCCACGCTGCCCCGCCAGCAGGAATGGGAAGACTACATGGCCATGTTCCAGCAGTGTGCCGAAGGGGCCACCAGCGACGAGAAGTGGCAGATGATGGATCGCATGTTCTATTTATATTGAAGATTGAATATTGAAAAATTAGTAAGATGAAGGCTTTACAGATTTCAGATACCTTCAAGATGGAGGTAATTGACTTGCCCATGCCCGAGCCCCAGGCCGGCGAGGTGCTGTTGCGATTGCAGTACGTCGGTTTTTGCGGTTCGGACCTCAATACCTATCGGGGACGCAATGCGCTGGCCCTTAGTCCTGTCATTCCCGGTCACGAAATCAGTGCCACGGTCGAACGGGTGGGGGAGGCCGTGCCCGCGTCGTTCCAGTTGGGGCAGACGGTGACCGTCGACCCCTACACGGCCTGTGGCCAATGCCCCAGTTGCCGCCGTCGCCGTCCGAATGCCTGTCAGCACAACGAGACCCTGGGCGTGCAGCGCCACGGGGCCATGCGCGAATACATTTGTGTGCCTTGGCAGAAGGTGATTCCGGCTGACGGACTGCCCCTGCGCGACGTGGCCCTCATCGAACCCATGAGCGTCGGGTTCCATGCCGTCGACCGGGCCGGGGTCACCGACAGCGACACCGTTCTGGTCATCGGTTGCGGCATGATTGGCGTGGGCGCCATCGTCCGTGCCTCGTTGCGTGGTGCAACGGTTATTGCTATGGACCTCGACGACGACAAACTCTCGCTGGCTCGCCAGTTGGGCGCTTCGGGCACGGTGAACTCTGGTAAGGAGGATGTCCACGAGGCCCTTTCGCGTCTGACCGATGGTTGCGGTCCCGACGTGGTGGTGGAGGCCGTGGGCAGCACCGTCACCTACCAGACGGCCATCAACGAGGTGGCCTTCACGGGCCGTGTCGTTTGCATCGGTTATGCTCCGGGCGATGTCAGCCTGACGACGAAGTATTTCGTGCAGAAGGAACTCGACATCCGCGGTTCGCGCAACGCCCTGCCAGGCGATTTCCGTGCCGTCATCCGCTACCTGCGTCGCGGTCAGTGCCCCACCGACAGCCTCGTCTCCGGCATTGTCCGTCCCGAAGAGGCCGCCCAGGCCATGCAGCAGTGGCACGAGGCGCCCGGTCGCGTCTTCCGCATACTGGTTAGTTTCTGACCTCGCATCCCCTTTGGTTTCTCAGGCCAACGGGTCACTTTGCAGCCTGCAAAGTGACCCGTTGGCCATTTTTTTTGCACAAAAAGATAGTCAAAGTATCGATTTGTCAGATATTTGCCGTATCTTTGCAGTCAATTATAAGTAATTTAACTAATTTTGGATTAACGTGAAACTATTTGATGTATATCCGCTCTTCGACATCAGCATTGTCAAGGGCAAGGGCTGCAACGTGTGGGACGAGGGCGGACAAAAGTACCTCGACCTCTATGGCGGCCATGCTGTCATCTCGATAGGTCATGCCCATCCCCACTATGTGGAGACCGTGAGCCGCCAGGTCGGCCAACTGGGCTTCTACAGCAACTCGGTGATAAATCCCCTGCAGCAGCAACTGGCCAAGCGCCTGGGGGCGGTCAGTGGCTACGACGACTACCAGTTGTTCCTCATCAACAGCGGTGCCGAGGCCAACGAGAATGCCCTGAAACTGGCCTCGTTCCATACGGGCCGCAAGCGCATCCTCTCTGCCCAGAAGGCATTCCACGGGCGCACGTCGCTGGCCGTGGAGGCTACCGACAATCCCAAGATCATTGCTCCCGTCAATGCCAACGGCCATGTCACCTACCTGCCGCTCAACGACCTTCCGGCCTGGGAGGCAGAACTGGCGAAGGGCGACGTTGCAGCCGTCATCCTGGAGTGCATCCAGGGCGTGGGCGGCATCCGCATGGTCACGGAAGAGTTTGCCCAGGGCCTCTCGGCAGCCTGTCGGAGGCACGGCGCAGTGCTCATCTGCGACGAGATTCAGTGCGGCTATGGCCGGAGCGGCCGTTTCTTCGCTCACCAGTGGCTGGGCATCCGGCCCGACATCATCACCGTGGCCAAGGGCATTGCCAACGGTTTCCCCATGGGCGGCGTGCTCATCTCCCCGGAGTTCACACCCGTCTACGGACAGTTGGGCACCACGTTCGGTGGCAACCACCTGGCCTGTGCAGCCGCCTTGGCTGTGCTCGATGTCATGGAAGAGGAAAGTTTGGTTCGAAATGCCGATGAAATGGGCAATTATCTCATCTCGGAACTGAAGAAGATGCAGGGCGAGACGTCGCATATCGTCGATGTGCGCGGACGCGGTCTGATGATAGGCATCGAACTGGACGTTCCCCAGAAGCAGGTGCGCGAGGCGCTCATCTACGACGAGCACGTCTTCACGGGCTGCTCGGGCACCAATCTGCTGCGCCTCCTTCCGCCTCTGTGCCTGACAAAGGCCGGTGCCGATGAATTTTTGTCGAAACTGAAAAGGGTATTGAACAATGTATAAGTCGAAAATAGCCATCATCGGGGCCGGAGCCATGGGCGGTGCCATTGCCGACGGCATCCTGTCCCGGGGCGTCATCCCGGCCGCCAACCTCGTCATCAGCAACCACACGCCGGGCCGCTTGGAGCGCTTCGCCCAGTCGGGAGCCGTGCTGACAACCGACAACCGCGAGGCCGTGGCGAAGGCCGACTGGGTGATACTGGCCGTGAAGCCGTGGCTGGTGGAGAACGTCATCGACGACGTTCGCGACCTGCTGACGGCCGACAAGGTGCTCATCTCCGTCGCTGCCGGTGTCGACAGTTTCAACCTGTGTCGCTGGACAGGCGAGGTCTGTCACCTCTTCATAGCCATCCCCAACATCGCCATCGCCCAAGGGCAGTCGATGACCTTCGTGAAGCCCGTGGACTGCACCGATGAACTGAAGGACGAAGTGGTGCATTTCTTCGATGAAATGGGCAAAACTTGCGTCTGCACCGAGGCGCAACTGCAGGCCGGCATGGCCCTGGCCTCGTGCGGCATCGCCTACGCGTTCCGCTACATCCGTGCGGCCAGCGAGGGCGGTGTGGAACTGGGCTTCAAGGCCCGGCAGGCGCAGGACATCGTCATGCAGACCCTGAAGGGAGCCGTCGGTCTCTTGGAGGCTGAGGGACTGCATCCCGAAGAGGCCGTCGACCGCGTGACCACACCGGGCGGCATCACCATCCGCGGCCTGAATGCGATGGAAGAGGCCGGGTTCACCAGTGCCGTAGTAAAGGGACTTAAAGCCAGTGTAGCGAAATGAAGCAGCGCATCGTCGTCAAGGTAGGCAGCAACGTGCTTACGCGCCGGGATGGCAAACTGGACGTCACCCGCATGTCGTCCATCGTCGACCAGATAGCTTGGTTGCGCCGGAGCGGCTATGAGGTGATTCTGGTCTCCTCGGGCGCCGTGGCCTCGGGACGGGGCGAGTTGCAGGTCGACCACAGCCTCGACAGCGTGGAACAGCGCCAGTTGTTCTCCGCCGTCGGACAGGTGAAACTCGTGGGCCTCTACTACGACCTCTTCCGCGAGTTCGGCATCCACGTCGGCCAGGTGCTGACGATGAAGGAGAACTTCCAGCCCGGCGAACAGTACGAGAACCAGCGGGCCTGCATGCGGGTGATTCTGGAAAACGGCGTCCTGCCCATCGTGAACGAGAACGACACCGTCAGCGTCACGGAGTTGATGTTCACCGACAACGACGAACTCAGCGGGCTGATTGCCGAGATGATGCAGGCCTCGACGCTGGTGCTGCTGTCGAACATCGACGGCGTCTACACCGCGCATCCCGACGACCCCGCGGCCACCCTCATCCGGCGCGTGGAGCCCGACAAGGACCTGAGCGAATACATCCAGCCCGAGCGAAGTGCCTTCGGGCGTGGCGGCATGCACTCGAAGTACCAGACGGCCAGCCGCATGCAGCGCTCCGGCATCCGGGTCGTGATAGCCAACGGCGAGCGCGACGACATACTTATTGACCTGATGGAGCGCCCCGACGAGGTGCCCCACACCGAATTTATCCCCGTATGAAACTTGAGGAAACCTTTAAGCGAGTGAGGCAGGCCAGCCGCAGCCTGGTGCTGACGCCCGACGAACAGAAGAACCGGGCCCTCCTGGCCGTGGCCGATGCCATAGACGCCAATCGGGATGCCCTGTTGGAGGCCAATGCCGAGGACCTGGCCCGCATGGAACCGACGAATCCCTTGTACGACCGCCTGAAACTCACCCCCGCGCGCCTGGCGGATATAGCAAAGGACATGCGCAACGTGGCGGCCCTTCCCTCTCCCTTAGGCCTGGAGACCAAGCAACGGACGCTGCCCAATGGCCTGCGTCTGCGTCGCATGAGCGTACCGTTTGGCGTGGTGGGCGTGGTCTACGAGGCCCGGCCCAACGTCACGTTCGATGTCTTTTCGCTCTGCCTGAAGAGTGGCAACGCCTGTGTGCTGAAGGGCGGCAGCGACGCCGTCCGTTCCAACGAGAAGGCTGTGGAGATTATCCGCCAAACCCTTGTGCAGCAGGACATCGACCCCGACATCGTGACCTTGCTTCCTGCCACCCACGAGGCCACGGCGGAGATGCTGTCGGCCGTGGGCTACATCGATGTGTGCATACCGCGTGGCGGTCGCCGGCTGATTGATTTTGTCCGCGACACGGCCCGGGTGCCGGTCATCGAGACGGGTGCCGGAGTGGTTCACATCTACTTCGACGAGGAAGGCGACCTGGACATGGGCCGCACCATCGTCCTGAATGCCAAGACCCGCCGCGTCAGCGTCTGCAATGCGCTCGACTGCCTCCTAGTTCATCTAGAGAGTCTAGACAATCTAGAGCGTCTAGTAGCCCCCCTGGCAGAGAAGGGCGTCGTCCTCTACTGCGACGAGCGGGCCTACGCGGTCCTGGAGGGCAAGTACCCCCTGCTGGAGCACGCCACGGAGGAAAGTTTCGGCACGGAGTTCATGGACTACAAGATGGCCGTGAAGACGGTCGACACGTTCGACGACGCCCTCGACCACATTGCCCGCTACAGCAGCGGCCACAGCGAGGCCATCATCACCAATAACGAAGCACGTGCCCGCGAGTTCCAGACCCGTGTGGACGCCGCCTGCGTCTACTGGAACGCCCCGACGTCGTTCACCGACGGTGCCCAGTTCGGCCTCGGTGCCGAGATAGGCATCTCCACCCAGAAACTCGGCCCGCGCGGTCCCATGGGCCTGGAGGAACTCACCACCTACAAGTGGCTCATCGACGGCCAGGGGCAGGTGCGTAAATAAAAAAAGACGATATACCGTAATAACGATATACCGCAATAACGAAAAAAAGTCAAGCATGAAAAGTTTTATCAACGTACAAGACCTTGGCGACCTGCGTCAGGCGCTGGCCGAGGCCAAGGAGATCAAGGAAGACCGTTACAAGTATCAGCACCTGGGCCGCAACAAAACCCTGCTGATGATATTCTTCAACAACTCGCTGCGCACGCGCCTCTCCACCCAGAAGGCCGCCCTGAACCTGGGCATGAACGTCATCGTGCTCGACGTGAACGCCGGGGCCTGGAAACTGGAGACGGAGCGCGGTGTCATCATGAACGGCGACAAGTCGGAGCACCTCCTGGAGGCCATCCCCGTCATGGGTTGCTACTGCGACATCATCGGCGTCCGCTCGTTCGCTGGCCTGAAGGATCGCGACTACGACTATGCCGAGACCGTCCTCAACCAGTTCATCCGCTACAGCGGCAAGCCCGTCTTCGCCATGGA
>JAFSXQ010000170.1 GCA_017444005.1 Bacteroidaceae bacterium
CGTGTATCCAAATGTCACATTCTTTACTTCAATCATAGTTTATTGGTGTAATAGTTAATTAGTACACTGCAAAGGTAGGCATATTATTTGATATCGCGCAATAGTTCACACGATTTTAACACTTATTTAACATTTCGAAGCGTCACAAAAATAAGAGGGTATGTCAAAAACTGAAATCATTTTTCAACAACGAATTGAACGAATTAAACGAATTTTATATTACTGATAATCAAATTGCTATAAATTCGTGAAATTCGTTTAATTCGTTGTTTAAACAAAAAAGAGGGTATGTCGTGAATTATGACACACCCTCTTATACTCTATTAGTATAAGTAGGAACCTACTTCACAATAAACTTGCGACCATTGCGAATGTAGACGCCATGCTGGGTCGGCAACTCGACACGGCGACCATCAAGGCTGTGAACGGCCCCCTCTGGCGAAGTGGCCCGAATGTCACGTATGGCCGTTGCCACAATCTCGGTGCCGCTAACGGCGTAGTTCACTCCCGAGACGCTGGGATTGGCGGCAGAAAGGGTGACCAGGGCTGGCTGTTCCAGTATGCAACCATCGATGTTCACGAGGACTTCGTAAGTGCCGAAGGGAACATTCTCGAAGCGGTATTTGCCAGATTCATCCGTCGAGGTCTGAGCCACGATGTCGCCATCCTTCACACGCAGATAGACGCTGTAGCCCGTGGGAGCAGAAGGTCCACTATTGACATCTTCGTCAACCGATGGAGCCCAAGCCTTCACGTTGACAGCACCATCAGCCACGACACCTTCGATGGTACCCGTGCCCGTGAGAGGCTCCGGTGTCCACTGCACGTCGATGGTGACGGTGGGGGCGTTCCAGTCCTCGTCGTACTCAGGCTTCACGAATGTGGCATCGCCCCAAAGGAGGGCCGATGGATAGTAGGTGTCCAGTGTACTGGCCGTGGCACGGGCCTTGACATAGACGCCTGTCAGATTGCTGACCATGTCGAAGTTGATGGCCTCGTCCTCGGGATAGTTCTCCCAAGTGGCAGACTGCTTCACGACCAGGTTACCGTCGATGTCAGGACCGATGAGGTCAACCACCGTGGGCACGGGACGCCCGCTGGCCACAGGCTTCACAGCGAGCGGAGCAGCATAGCGGTCGGCCATGAGTTGGCACTCGCGGTACCAAGGCACATCCACCCAGTTGCCGTCTTCGTCGTAGTATCCGTCGCCATGCTGGTAGGTAAACGTCAGCAGATAGCCCTTGGCCGAAAGTTCGGGCGAAAGCAACACCATGTTGTACATGTATTCGTCCTCTGTCATGCGCACGGCATACTGACCGGACTTGCGCACGTCCAACCGCGGACCGACGGCCCCCGACATTTCCTGGCCCGTCTGCGTCTCCTCATTGTATTCATACCAAGAGGTGTAGAGGTCCTGACCCGGCGTCGGCAGGATGTAATCGGTATTCAGAATGAAACCGTCGGGACCGAAATAGGCTGGCGAGGCCTTCACGGGCACACATACCATGGGGTTGCCGGAACAAGGGAGATAGCGCCACACGAAGTCGCAGTGCTCGCCATCACCCGAAATTTCGCAATAGAGCCAGTAACCCACATCCTCTATCGTCGGAACGTAGTAGTCTTGGTCGGCGCCCTCGATACGGGTCTCCTCGCGTGTCGTGGGATTAACACGATACCAGGCGTATTTATAGACGTTGCTGTCCTTATAATACTCTACGTATTTCTCCAGTTTCTCATCCCAGGCACGAACAATCAGGTTGTAATAGCCGCCCAACTTCTGGCCTACGACATTGTACCAAGGTTCGTTTTCCGAACCGTAGCCGCCGAAGGTGGTGAAGATAGAGGGCACCGTGGCCGTAACCTCGTTCGAGAGATAGCCCGTGAGCGGACCGCCGTGCATCATCACGCGGAAGTGAATCGTGTAACCGGGTATAGACTCGAAGCCCGTGCCCAGGCTGTTTTCGTCATACCGTTTGTCACCGCCGTTATCGTCCTTCTCGGTCTGCCATTCGCTGTTGCTGCCATAGCGGTACTGAAGAGTGTAGTACTCGCCACCGAAATCGCTGGGAGCCCACCACTCCAGACCTACCTTGTAGTGGCCACGGTCGCTGGCCCATGTGTCGCTGCCCAGTGTGCTGGACACCAGGAGTGCACCGAAGCGCTCCGGCTCCGAGAATCCCGGCAGAGGGGTAGTCTCGGGCAACGGACCTTTGGAACCCGGCTCTACGGGAATGGCCCCCGGAGCCTGTGCACCAGCCGACAGGGTCAGCAGCGTGAGTGCTATAAGTGTAAATAATTTCTTCATAGTCTTTCGATATTTTACTGATATGACCATTTACTTTTTAACCCAAGGCGTACTGCCAATGTACATGACATTGTTGCGGATTACGACGGGAGCGATGCTGTCCGTGAACCACTCCTCGCGCGGGAACTCTTCCTTATGATAATCCGACTGCTTGCCATCTTCGTAGAACGTATTCTCGAAATAGGTGTAGGTGAAGGCCACAACCTCGTCTTTATAGGTGAAGTTGCCGCCACGGCGCTCAATCTGTTTCCATGTGTGGGTCACCTCCGTGCCATCGCCCAGATAATCGGTGCTCTCACTCTCCATCGTCATCTGGAAATAGCCCGTACCATTGGCCTCGAAGTGATACTGCGGATTGTGGAAGGGGTTGTTGAGGCTGTCGGGCAATACCCAATCGCCCACAATGGACTTATCCACCTGACCACCGGAATTTACGGGATCGTCATTCTCATCATCGCCACAAGCCGTAAACGTCATGGCACCGACGAGGCAGAAGCAGAGAGCCAATAGGCTCCAAAACTTTGTCTTTTTCATCTTTTCTGTTTTTAGAGTTAATAAATGTACTATTTGCGGACAAAAATAGCACAAAGCCCGTAATTGGGGACTAACAAAACATAAAAAACGACTAACAATGCAATTTTTGTTAGTCGTTTTAACAAATTCTGCCCCGTTTCATCGGGTCAAAGGGTCTGTTGCACCCATTCCCGTGGGGTCATGTCCGTGAAGGACTTGAAGGTGCGGAAGAAGGAAGTTTCGTTGGCAAAGCCTGATTCCAGGCCGACGGCAGCCATTTTCTTTTCGGGATGCTGACGCATGAGGCGTTTGGCATGCTCCACCCGATAGGCATTCACGAACTGGGCAAAGGAGGCATACCCAGAACTGCCGGCAATGGTCTCCGACACCATGCGGCGCGACACATCCAGCCGGGTAGCCAGGTCCTGCACCTTCAGGTCGTCCTGCAGATAGAGTTGTTCGTCCTCCATGAGCCGGCCAATGCGTTGCATCAGCGTATTCTCCGTCGTCTCCACACCTTCCACGACGGATTCCGCGGTCTCCAGAGATTCGGAAGAAGCCGAAGTGGTGGATGCCGTTTTGCGCAAACGCATGCCGACAAAGAGACCACAGCCCAGCAACACAAACAGCAAAGCGCCCCAGAACAGCGAACTACGCCAAAGCGGGGAGGCGGCAACCGACGGCGACGCAGAAGACGAAAAATGCAGCAGATAGGCCGCAGCAACGGGGGCGAAGTTGCTCTTCATTCCCCCACCCACCAGGGCCAGGCTGCCATCGTCCATCAGGCACGGAAGGCTCCGGCCAATCTCCTCCAGTGGCGATGTGTAGTAGAGTGTCAGGGGCAACCCGGGGGCGCCCTCGGGTTGTGGACAAACGACGCCATCGGTCAACAGGGAGGAATAGTCGAAGGCCACGACATAGAAGCGCCGGTCCTGGCCGTGGCCCTGGAAGTAGGCCCGACAACGGGCACGGTCGACCACCAGCACCGGATTGTAGGCGATAACGCCCCAGGGAGTGACCTTCGGCACAGGCACCCGGGTGGGCAGCAACGTCAGAAGGGTGTCGCAGACAAGGGCGAGGCCAAACTGCTGCTCGGCATTCTCCACCAGCATGAGGTAGGCGCACTGCCCCTGGGCCGTGCGCCCGATGAAACTGTCGGCCGCCCGGTGCTCCACATCGCCACACAGCGGATGCCAGTGGGCTTGCAGGGGCGCTTCGAAAGGTTCGCCGCGGAGCCGGTCTACCTGGGTGGGGAAGCCGTAGTTCTCGTTCCGCGAACCCAGAGTACCCAGGATGATGGCATCGCCGTCCGACGTTGGGAAGATGTAGGGATAGCCACGCGGAAGCGTCACCTGGCGGGCCAGGGCAAAGGCGCTCTGTCCGTCGAAGAGTTCCATATTGTCGTCGTGGTACCAGTTGCCACTGATGACTGCCTGTCCGTCAGTGAGTTCTGCCGCCGAAGCAAAGACACGCCGGGTGTCCATACAGCCAAAGCCCTCGAAGGTGTGCGCCACGGGGTCGTACCATTCCACATGATGCACCTGTCCTATGCCCAGGGGCTTCTCGTGCCCTCCGCCCAGGAGCACGCGCCCCGAACGGGTGAGCAGACTGAAACCGTGGTCGTGGCTGTAGACTGTCTCCAACAGGTGCCACTCGCCGTCGGCGAAATATTCTGCCGTGGCTGTGGGCACGAAGCCCGATGTGTGACCGCCAATCACCGTCAGTTCGCCATTCAGGCAAAGTGTGCTATGGCCTGCCCGGGGCACATGGAGGTCGGGCAGACGCTCCACCGCCACCTCCTCCATAGGGCAACCGGCGCTGTCGGTTTTCTGGGCACAGACGGCCGGGGGAACCAACGACGACAGGCACAGCCCGATGAACAGGCAGGGCACGCCCTTCTGCAGCAGAGCCCGAAGGGTATAATATATCTTCTTGCCGGCGATGAGCAGGGTGACGGCCAGCAGGACGAGGGCGATGCCCAGGCAGAGGCGCGGGGTCAGGCGTTCGCCGAAGACGAGCGTACCCACGAGCAGGGCCGTGATGGGCTCCAGGGCACCCAGGATGGCGGCCGACGTGGAG
>JAFSXQ010000171.1 GCA_017444005.1 Bacteroidaceae bacterium
GCAGCACGCACTCGTGGTGGTTGAGGTCGGCGGGCGCCAGCGTGAACGCCCTGTAGCGCAGGCAGTTGGCGGCCAGCGGGCAGTCCGCCTGGTAGCAAATGGCCCAGTTGCTGGGGATGTCGGAGAATTGCAGTGTTTTGTCCATAGTAGGGTTTCGTTAAAGGGTTACGGATAGGTTTTCTTATACACGTACAAAGATACAAAAAATATCCCGAAGAAACAACTCTTCAGGACATTTTTTGCAGCATTTTGGGCAAAAAACCATCACCGCCATCACCTGCCATCACCCGAACCATCACCCTGCAACCTATCGGTAATCAATCGTTTATCCAAAAAGGTGATGGTTTGACGGTTTTTTATGGGAAAATACAATATATATAGTATTTATTAATCAAGAATTAGAGAATTAGAGAATTTTTGTTCTTGAGTGATTTTTTATTGTCAATGACATAATATTGGGTAAATTCTCTAATTCTCTAATTCTTGATAGAACAAAGATATAGACATGAACTTTACTCTCGTATATCGGGAAAACGTCTTTTGCAACAAATAGTGCACTTCTTTGCACGAATTTGTGCACGCTGGATTCAAAAGTTTTCACTACCTTTGCACTGGAAACAATCATCGGACACCGTAAAAGGGGGCTTTCAAACGTATTGAAATAAAGAAATGAAATAAATGAGACGATTACTGATAGGTTTATCCTTCATCGTAGGAGCCGCAACTTGGGCTGCTGCGCAACAGAGCGATTACAAGATGGCGGGGCCCTACGAGGTGGTGGCCCGCGACGGAGAGTTCCGCGGAAGCAAGGGAGGCAGCGAGCGCGACATGCGGGCGGCATGGGACCTGGCCAAGGCGGGAGAGACGGACCGGGCCGTGGCCATCATCGACGCCTACGCCGACCGGCTGCAGCGGCTGGACGGACACGACGCACCGCTGTGCCTGATCCAGGGCTATTGGCTCTGCCGGGCCATGATGGAGGTGAAAATGAGAGATGGAGAAAATGAGAAAATGAGAAAGTGGGAGGCCATGCTCCGGCGGGCTATGGTGCCCACGATGGACAAGTTCGAGCAGGACAGCCCGTACGCCAACGGCAACTGGGGCGCCATCGTCAACCGCTTCCGCATGGCCTGTGCCATTGCCATCGGCGACTCGGCAATGTACCAGGCCGCCATCGACTATTTCCTCCGGGCCAACGACAACGGCGCACTGCCCCGCTACATCAGCGAGACCGGCCAGTGCCAGGAGACGGGACGCGACCAGGGACATGCCCAACTGGGCCTGGGAGCGATGTGCGAGACGTGCGAAATGGCCTGGCAGCAGGGGGAAAGGCAACGGGTAGGCGGACCTTGTCCGGGAATTGACCTGTGGGGCGCGCTGGACAACCGGCTGATGAAGGGCATCGAGTACACGGCCCGCTATAACCTGGGCTACGACGTCCCGTTCGAGACGTGGACTGACTGCACCGGCCTCTACAACGACTGGACGGAGCCGGGGGCCATGGGGCGCGGCCGCATCTGGACCATCTACGAACTGCCTTACAAGCACTACGTGGGTCGCAAGGGCCTGAAGATGCCCTACACGAAGAAGTTGCTCGACCTGCAGCGGAAAGCCGAGAAGCGCGGTGAACTGAAGTCGGGCATCGAGAGCGGCGAGTTCCGCGTGCCGGGCGTCACCGAGGGGCAGAAACTGCACCGGGTGTTCACCTATCCTGCCCCCGAGGGTGCTCCGATGAAGGGGGACTACGACGTCTACGTCTGTCCGCGCGGACAGAAGGAGTGGACGAAGATAGACACGTACATGGCCAAGGTAAATAGCCCCCAAACCTCCTTCCAAGGCGGGGGAACGGGGCACCGGGTGAGCGAGATTTCCTACTGCTTCTTCGACTTCACGGGCGACGTCTTCGTGCGCGTAATAAGTAAAGGAAGGAAGTTCCAGACGGCCCGTATCCGCCCCGACTATCGGGGAACGATTGCAAACATCCAGAACGACTCCACCGTGCAGTTCCTGCTGTTCCAGCCCGAAAACGTGAGTGTGGAACTGGACGGCGACATCACCAACAACCTCCTGGTGTTCACGTCCAAGCCTCCCGTAAGCAAGGAAGAGGCTGAGCAGGAGGCCAAGGCACAGGGGCGCCAGTTCATCTATATCCCACCTGGCTTCTACGACCTAGTGACACTTAAACACACCGTTCCCGTCCTCGCCAGCGGCAAAGGGAACAGGGAAGGCGGCGAGGCCAGTTCCGGCGGTGATGTCCTGGTTCCCTCCAACACCACCCTCTACGTGGCTGGCGGGGCCTACTTCACAGGCACGTACCTCATCAAGGATGCCCACGACGTGAGCATACTGGGGCGCGGCATTGCCCGTCCGGCCAACGGCCACAACGGTTGCTTTGTTTCACGCAGCCGTAACGTCCTCGTCGACGGCCTCGTTGTCTGCAAGTGCCCCATTGGCGGCTCGGACGGAGTGACGCTGCACGATGTGCGCAGCATCACACATCCCGGCTGGGGCGACGGGCTGAACGTCTTCTCGTCGCAGAACGTGCTCATGGACCGGGTGTTCTGCCGCAACTCGGACGATTGCACCACGGCCTACGCCACCCGCCTGGGCTTCGAGGGCTCGACCCGCAACGTGCGCATGACGAACTCCACCCTGTGGGCCGACGTGGCTCACCCCATCTTCATCGGCCTCCACGGCGCGGCCGCCGGACCCCATCCCGAACGCCGCGACACCATCGAGAACCTCACGTACGAGAATATCGACATCCTGTGCCAGAGCGAACCGCAGGTGGACTATCAGGGTTGCCTGGCCATCAACTGCGGCGACAACAACCTGGTGCGCAACATCCTGTTCGACAACATCCGCATCGAGCAAATCCGTCAGGGCTGCATCCTGCAGGTGAAGGTGGGCTGGAACCAGAAGTACTGCAAGGCTCCAGGCCTCGGTGTAGAGAACGTCACCTTCCGCAACGTCCGCTACTACGGCGAACGGCCCTACATGTCGGTCATCAACGGCTACGACACCGACCGCAAGGTTCGCAACATCCGCTTCGAGGGCCTGAAAATCAACGGGCAGACCATCTACGACGACATGCCCGGCAAGCCGAAGTGGTACCAGACGAGCGACTACGTGCCCATCTTCATCGGCAACCATGTGGAAAACATTACCTTTGACAAATAAATGAGAAAGATTACCCTGCTGGCCCTGCTGCCCCTGTCTGTGTGGGCACAGACGACCCTTGTGTCGCCCGAAGGACACAACCGCATCACCCTCACTCAGCAGAACGATGAGTTCTGCTATACCGTGACCCGCGACGACAAGCCCATAGTGACCGACTCGCGCCTGGGACTCGACCTCGACAACCGGACGTGGGAACGCGCCCTGGCTCGCAAATACCCGCAGTACAAGTGCTGGATGAACGGCTTCACGGTCGATTCCGTCAGCCAGTCTGAGCAGCGCAGCGTGGTGCACAACCTCTGGGGCGAGCAGGCTACTGCGCCCGACAACTACAATGGCGCCACCGTCTATCTGTCGAAGCACGACGGCAGCGACTATCGCCTGAACATCGAACTCCGGGCCTACGACGAGGGCATAGCCTTCCGCTATTTCTTCCCCGAGCACCCGATGGCCGTATTCCATAAGGTGGTGGCCGACCTGACCGAGTACACCTTTGCACCCGGCACGAAGGTCTGGGCAGCCGAATGGGCGCAGGCACCGTACGAACTGAAGGATGTCAACGACGTAAATAGCCCTATTGAGCGGGCTGTGACCGTGGAACTGCCCAATGGTCTGTACTGCGCCCTGGCCGATGCCGACGTTGACGACTGGTGCCTGGAGAAGAACGTCGCCTCGACGGAGAAGAGGAACACACTCTGCACGACGATGTATTCGCCCGTGGACATCGTCACCTACTACGCCACACCGTGGAAGGTCATCCTCACCGGCGAGAGTTACGGACAACTGCTGGAGCACCGCTACCTCATCGACAACCTGAATCCGCC
>JAFSXQ010000018.1 GCA_017444005.1 Bacteroidaceae bacterium
CGCCCAGTTTGTCGCCAAAGACGACGTCGGGCGTGTTCTTGCCGTCGGCCGGGCGCACGTAGAGCGACATCCAGTTCCAGCCCCTCTTCAGGGCGAGGCGTTGCTCGTTGGCATCGGTGGCCACGATGGTCAGCGGCTGCTGCAGCGAGCCCACGAGGGCGTTGCTGCTGAAGGCGACCTCCCGGGGCTGTCCGCCGAGGTACAGGTCGGTGAAGGGATAAATCTGCCCGTTGTCGGCATCCCAGATGCGGAAGGTGAGTTTGTCCGCGCCACTGCCGTAGACGGTCATCATCACGAAGTAGGTGTCGAAGCGGCTGTTGTACTGCGGCGAGGCCAGGCCCACGCAGAGGTCTGCCTCGTTGAAAGCGGCCACCAGCGTCTGGTCGTTGTTGCAGATGCGGCCGTCCGACACGGCCTGGGCCACGACGGCCATGTTCTCCTGATAGAGGTCGACCACCTGCCAGTCGGGGCGCTGCCCGCTGACACGCAGGCTGACGGGCAACGGCTGCAGGATGCCGTCGTCGCCCAGCAGGTAGATGATGTCCTGATAGCGGCCGATGGGCGTGCCGGGAGCCACGGATGCCGTGAGCGTCTGTGCCGACAGCGGGTCGATGGAGCCCTGAACCTCGCTGACGGTGAGCCACCCGGGCACGTTGGTCAGATACCAATGGGTGCCCTTGCCGCTCTGGTTGGCGAACGAGAGCGATGCGGCGGCCTCCTCTCCGGCGATGGTCTGCTCCATGTCGAGGCGGTCGGCCTCCCACTTCAGCGTGGCCTGGTTGACATAGACCTGGAAGGAGACGGGCTCGCAGTAGTTGCCGTTCAGGTCGCGCAGGTTCGAGACGGTGACGTAGACGGTCTGCCCCTCTATGTCGCGCATGCGTTCCTGACTGAGGTCGACGACGATTTCCTCGTCGTTCTGCACGAAGTCGAAATTGAGGTTCACCAGTGTGGGTGCAGCCTTCAGGCCCGGTGCCGAAGCGGCCTCGGCCACGTGGTCGAAGCCCTGCGTACCGCTGTTCTTGCCCTCACCGCCGTTGCCGCTCTGGTCGTCGGTGGTGAAGAGGGTGACCACCTGCTGGTATTCGTCGAGTTGGCGGCTCTCGAAGGGCAGGTAGAGCGTCAGTCCGCGCTGCCGTGCCGTAGCCGTATCGAGTTGTTCGTATCGCTGTCCGACAAGCATCTCACCGGCCAGCGAGGCACGCCAGTAGCGGAACTCGTCCATGTCACCGCGGAAGTTCTTGCCGCCCAGCGTCAGGTAGCGTCCGCGCAGGGTGGGAATGTCGGCCGAAAGCAGGTTGCGGCGCAACTGTCCGTCGATGTAGAAGGCCGACGTGCCGTTGCGCAGCACGTTCAGCGCCAGGTGGTGCCAGCCGCCGTCCTGCAGGTCGGTGCCGACGGTGTAGATGAGTTCTTCCTTGTCGGCAGTGACCAGTTTCAGTGCGCCCTCTGCACCGAGTTGGAGCGCCATCTCCAGGCTGTCCGTGCCGGAAAGGCTCTTGGATGAACCCAGGAGCACGGCATCGCCCTGCTGGTTGCCGTCGCTGCGCATCCAGAATTCCACGGCATAGTCGTTACTCTCGTCGTCGAAGAGCGTACCGGGCGAATACATCGTCAGGAAACTGTCGTCGGCGAACGAGGCGGCCAGATTGTCGGTGTCGAGCCACCACGAGGCAGCGGGGGCCGAGAGGTTGCGGTTCTGCACGTAGTCGCGCACCTCGGTGCCGCGCCCCTCGTTCATGCGCCAGTAGCCGATCAGGCCCGGCGTCTGCGCCGTCTTCGTGTAGTTGCGCTGCGTCAGGCTGGTGGTGAGCGAACGGGCCTGTCCCCAAAGCGTCATGTCGTGGATGCGCCCCTCCAACTGCCCGCCGCCCAGTGCCAGGCGTCCGAAGCCGTCGTAGGCCGGGGCGGGCTGGCGCTGGAAGAGGGTGTCCGTCTGGTCGGCCGTCACGGCGGCTGCATGGAACTGCGGTTCGCCGCCGTTGTACTGATAGCAGTAATAGAGATAGGTATCGCGCGCGAAGCGCATCGGCTTCTGCGAACGCAGGGCCGCCGCATTGCCGAACTCAGCCAGCAGGTAGCCCTCGGCGTCGACCGACAGGCGGAAGTGGTTGTCCTCCGTGCCATGCTGCAGCAGCGTGCCGCCGCCCTGGCTCAGGTTCACCCACATCTCGCCCGCGAAGTCCTGACGGGCCAGTTGCAGGTTGGCCGC
>JAFSXQ010000172.1 GCA_017444005.1 Bacteroidaceae bacterium
GAACTGTACAAGGACAAAGGCATCACCAAGGTCGTCGGCATCGAGAGCCGCGGCTTCATCGTGGGCGCCGCCCTGGCCCTGCGGCTGGGTGCCGGCTTCGTCATGTGTCGCAAGCCCGGTAAACTGCCTGCCGAGACCCGCAAGGCTACGTATATGAAGGAGTACGGCAAGGACACCATAGAGATACACACCGACGCCATCACCGAGGATGATGTTGTGCTGCTCCACGACGACCTCCTGGCCACTGGTGGCAGCATGAAGGCCGCCTACGGACTGGTAAGGGAATTCAACCCCAAGAAGGTGTACATCAACTTCATTATTGAACTCACCATCGAGGGTCTGAATGGCCGCGCCGTGTTCGACGACGAAACGGAAATAACGATACTGATAAAGATTTGAAAACAGAAGTAAGCGAATATCTCCGCGGCATAGTCAACAGCCTGCCCGACTCGCCCGGTTGCTACCAGTATCTCGACGATACGGGCACCATCATCTATGTCGGCAAGGCGAAGCGCCTGAAGCGTCGCGTGTCGTCCTACTTCCAGAAGGAGCAGCAGAGCCTGAAGACGCGTCGGCTGGTGGAGAATATCCGGGACATCAAATACATCGTCGTGAACACCGAGGAGGACGCCCTGTTGCTGGAGAACAACCTCATCAAGCAGTGGAACCCGAAATACAACATCCTGCTAAAGGACGGTAAGACGTACCCCTCCATCGTGGTAACGAACGAGTACTTCCCCCGCATTTTCCAGACGCGAAAGATTAATCGCAAATACGGCACCTACTTCGGGCCGTACAGCCACATCCCTACCCTACACCTGCTGCTCGAACTCATCCAGAATCTCTATCCGCTGCGTCGCTGCAAAATGCCCATTACTGCCGATGGAGTCGCCGATAATCGGTATCGCGAATGTCTCGACTATCACATCAAGAACTGTGGCGGCATGTGCATCGGGAAGGTCAGTCACGACGAATACATGCAATGGATTAATGAGGCTAAGGAGATACTGAAAGGCAACACACGCGACATAGAACAACAACTTCGGCAAGAAATGACCCGTTTGGCCGAAGATTTACGCTTCGAAGAGGCTGAACAGTTGAAACGCAAATACCTATTGCTGGAGAACTATCGCAGCAAGAGCGAAGTCGTAAGTAGTGTGGTGACAAACGTTGACGTATTCAATATAGAATCCGGTGAAAAGGAGGCTTACGTCAACTACCTGCACGTGGTGAACGGATGCATCACGCAGGCCTTTACGTTCGAAATAAAGAAGCGATTGGAGGAAACACCAGAGGAACTTCTAGTCTTAGGAATTGGTGAAATGCGAAAGCGTTATCCAAGTGGAAGTAAGGAAGTTATCGTACCGTTCCCCGTGGAACAATTTTTGAACGACGTAGAGTTCACCATACCCCAGCGAGGGGATAAAAAGAAACTGTTGGAACTGTCGCGACTTAATGTATTACAATATAAGAAGGACCGTATCTTGCAGGCTGACAAGTTGAACCCTGAACAGAAAGGCGTGCGGCTGATGAAGGAATTGCAGACCCTTTTGGGCATGGAGAAAATGCCAATAACCATCGAATGCTTCGATAATTCGAACAGCCAAGGAACGGATGCTGTTGCTGGATGTGTGGTGTTCCGAATGGGAAAACCATCGAAAAAGGATTACCGCAAGTACAACATCAAAACTGTCGATGGACCCGACGATTATGCTTCGATGCAGGAGGTCGTTCGCCGACGCTATACACGCATGGTGGACGAACAGACTCCCCTACCCGACCTCATCATCACCGACGGCGGACGCGGACAAATGGAAGTTGTGCGCAAAGTGGTGGAGGACGAACTGCATCTGAACATCCCCATTGCCGGTCTGGCCAAGGACGACAAGCACCGCACACACGAACTGCTTTACGGCTTTCCACCGCAGGTTGTGGGCATGAAGACCGACTCGTCGCTCTTCCACCTGCTCACCCACATCCAGGACGAAGTGCACCGCTTTGCCATCACCTTCCACCGCCAGAAGCGGAGTAAGCATCAGGTGGCCTCAGAACTCGATGAAATCAAAGGAATCGGTCCGCGCACACGCGACCTGCTCATCAAACATTTCCGTTCGGTGAAACGTATACGCGAGGCCGAAATTGCGGAACTCACGGAGGTTGTCGGAGCCAATAAGGCTAAAATATTGCACGAAGCACTTGCAAAGAACGCAGAAAATACGTAAATTCGCAGTATGAGAGTCGTAATTCAACGTGTAAAAAGCGCCAGCGTAAGCATCGCAGGCCAACTGAAAAGCCAAATCCGCACAGGATTATTGGTACTATTGGGCATCGAGGAAGCCGACAACCAGGAGGACATCGACTGGCTGTGTCGCAAGATAGTCGGCCTGCGCGTATTTGACGATGAAATGGGCGTAATGAACCGCAATATTGTGGATGCCCAGGGGGATATAATCGTGGTCAGCCAGTTCACACTGATGGCCAGTACGAAGAAGGGGAACCGCCCCAGTTACATCCGTGCGGCACGACCAGAAACGGCCATACCGCTGTACGGAACCTTCGTCAGCAGCCTCTCACAAGCACTCGGAAAGCCCGTTGGAACGGGCGAATTTGGAGCAGACATGCAGGTTTCGCTCGTCAACGACGGGCCCGTTACCATTTGTATAGATACAAAAAATAAGGATTAAACACATTACCTTTATGATTATGGAAATAAACAAAATTACAAACAGAATGCGGATTATAGGCACTGTCTTTTTTATAAGTTCGTTTTTAATAGGCTGGTTATATGAGGGAAAAGCCTGGCTATATGTCTTTTACCCAGCATGTGCATTGATATTTACCCGCATGGTTTACGAACTGGTGCATTTCAAGGAGTACAAGGTTACAAACATAAATATGATAGTCACATTCCCTATCATTCTCTTTGTTGTTTTTATACTTGTCCACTACAACATAATATGACTATAAAGGAGGCACAAGAGCGCGTGGATGCGTGGATTAGGGAGTACGGAGTTCGGTACTTCTCGGAACTGACGAACATGGCCGTACTGACCGAAGAAGTCGGTGAATTGGCCCGAATTATGAGCCGGAAGTATGGTGATCAGAGTTTCAAGGAGGGCGAATCGCAAGACCCAAGTGAAGAGATGGCCGACGTGCTGTGGGTGCTCATCTGCCTGGCCAATCAGACAGGCGTGGACCTGACCGAAGCCCTCCAGAAGAGTTTTGAAAAGAAGACGAAACGCGATAAAACAAGGCACATCAACAACCCAAAACTTCAGAAGAATTGAAGAATTGAAAAATTAAAGTTTTCTAAACCATATTACTATGAGCGAACATTGCAATTGTGGCCATGACCACGAACACGAACACGAGCACTTCCACATGGAAGACATGAGCAAGTACGACCAGGTGCTTAGCCAGTACGAAACCCACCTCGACGATGCCGACGTAGCAGCGAAAGTGGCCCGTCTCATCGAAGAAAAGGTGCCTGAAAACGACACCCTGGAAGTGAAGAAATTCCTGATGGGCAGCGTCGAACTGACCACGCTGAAGACCACCGACTCGGATGAGAGCGTGCTGGCCTTCACGGAAAAGGTGAACCAATTTGAGGAGGCCTACCCCACCCTACCGCACGTGGCCACCATCTGTGTCTATCCCTGCTTCGCCAAAATCGTAAGCCAGAGCCTGGAAGTGGAAGGCGTGGAAGTGGCTTGCGTGAGCGGCAGTTTCCCCTCGAGCCAAGCCCTCATTGAAGTAAAGGTGGCCGAAACGGCACTGGCTGTGAAGGACGGCGCTACGGAAATCGACATCGTGATGAGTGTCGGCAAGTTCCTGAGCGGCGACTACGAGACGGTTTGCGACGAAATTTCCGAACTGAAAGCCGTGTGCGGGGAAAAGAAGATGAAGGTAATCCTGGAGACAGGCCTGCTGGGAAGCGCCGAAAACATCAAGAAAGCCAGTCTGTTATCGATGTATGCTGGAGCAGATTACATTAAGACCAGCACCGGCAAGGAGAAGCCCGCCGCCACGCCCGAGGCTGCCTATGTGATGTGTCAGGCCATCAAGGAGTACTACGACAAGACCGGCATACAAATCGGATTCAAGCCTGCCGGCGGACTGAACACCGTACACGACGCACTCGTCTACTACACCATCGTGAAGGAAGTGCTTGGCGAAAAGTGGCTAACCAACCAGTGGCTGCGTCTCGGCACCAGTCGACTTGCCAACCTTCTGCTGAGTGAAGTTGTAGGTAAGGAAACGAAATTCTTCTAGCCTCACCCCAAACCCCTCGGTCTCACCCTACCCCCCTCTCCGAAGGGCGAGGTCTTAAGAGCCAACCATATTGCCCTCCGAGAGTGCAGAATTTACGCCCAACGGGCCGAGAGAAAGATTCTGAGCCATTCTCAAGGCGTCAATATACGGCATAACGAATTGATAACGTGGACGTAAGACGCATTGAAACGATGCAAGAGATTTCGATGAAATAGAAAAAAGAGAGGTCTAAAGGTTGCGCCCGACCACAAAATGGACATATTGCGACAAGGATTCCGCCACAACGGGGTCCTTGTCCGTTTTATAGCCAAGAAGAGCCACAGCCCCCTCCCCTATGCTCCGCATGCGCTGCTCGGCGAAAAGCAATCCACCTTGCCGACGCGTGAAAGCAACCAGCCGGGCAATCTCTTCGTCCGTTGCCTCACCTCGCCGGACGCTCATCGCCAGCCTCATCATCTCCGCGTCGCCCGACTCAATCAGCGCATGGATGACCGGCAACGTGAGTTTGCCCTCGTGCATGTCGTTGCCGCTGGGCTTACCTGTGTCGAGATGGTCATCGTAGTCGAACAGGTCGTCGCGCATCTGGAAACAGAGGCCGACCTGCAAACCGAAGCGCCCCAACTGGCGAATGTCCTCTTCCCCACCCCCAGAGAGCAAAGCCCCGGCCCGGGCGCAGGTCTCGAACAGGACAGCCGTCTTCTTGCGGATGACCTCGAAGTAATCCTCCTCCGACAGGTCGGTTTTGTCAAGATTTGCGAGTTGATGAAGTTCGCCGTCGGCGAGCGCCTGACCCAGTTCGGCCACCCACTTCACTACCCTACCCGACCCCGTTTCGGCCGCATGATAGAGAGCCTTCGAGAGCAAGAAGTCGCCAACCAACACGGCCGCCTTGTTGTCCAGCAGGGCATTCACCGACTGCTGTCCCCTGCGGCGATCGCTCTCGTCCACCACATCGTCGTGCACCAGGCTGGCCGTATGCAACAGTTCCAAGGCCACAGCAGCGTGGAGCACTTGTGTGTTGACAGCACCTGTCAGCCGGGCAACGAGCAGCACCAGTATGGGACGCATCATCTTCCCCTGTCGCTTCATCAAATGGACAAGCGCCAGTTGCAGCAGCGGGTTCTCGGTCGTCAGCGTCACCTCGAACAGTTGCCTGTAAGCCTTCAAATCCTGCTCTATCGGTCGTCGTATTTCGGTGAGTTTATCCATGTTCTTGCGTTCTCGGAGGACAAAGATACAAAATAAAGCCGACTTACGTACAAAAAGGCCGTATCTTTATCGTGAAAATCGCAAATCCGGCCATCATGAAAGAAAAAAAAGAGCAATGGCGATGCAATATTTACGCGCGCGCATCATTGTATATAATAGGAAGAGGGAAAACCTTCGGCAAGAAAAAAACAACAAAGAACATGAAACGAATCCTTTTATCATCACTGCTGCTGGTGCTCGGTGCAACGGCGTGGAGTGCGGAAGCAAGCGACTCGGCAACGACGGTCCCGAGCCACAAACGGGCCGCCAAGGCCATCGCGGTCGAAGTGGTCGGAACGAACCTGATAGGCGTGACCTACGACAGCCGCTTCCGGGGCCACTGGGGCTGGGGCTACCGCGTGGGCCTGGGATACAACCGCGACTTTGAAAAAACGAACCTGACGGCTAACGGCAACAACAGTTCCTTCCGGTATTACAACGAATCAACCGCCAGCGGACTGGGTATTCCATTGGAAATCAACTATCTGGTTGGCCGTAGGCTACATCAGTTCGAGTGCGGCGTAGGTACGACAGTGGGCCTCTACAAGGAGAAGAATAAGGCCTCGGTGGTCAATGCAACCTGGGAAGGCGACCGCATGACCGACTACAAATGGCGGAGGGATACGTGGGACGAGACGCACTTCGGCTGGTACGCCTACGGCAACGTAGGCTATCGGTTCCACACAAAGCGCGGCTTCCTGCTGCGCCTGGGCTCGCTGGTGGGCTTTGGCGGAGGCGACCACACGCCCTATCGTCAATCGTGGAGCATACGGCCCTACCTCAGCCTGGGCTACACCTTCCCCAACGCCGCCATCGGACAGAAGAGGGAGGAAGCGCACAAACCCCACGTGCCCGACAGCATCCGCATCCGCGGCTATCGCGGCTTTGCCGACGGGCAGGGCGGAACCATCGGAGAGCCCTTCCTGGCCATCTCCACGACCCACGGATTCCGCTTCAACCGACAGTGGTTCGTGGGCGCCGGCGTAGCGCTGAGCACAGAGGGCCTGCCCGTCTTTGCCAACGCCCGTTTCAACCTGACGAAGCGTCCGACCGCCCCCGTGCTGGATGCCCGTCTGGGCTACGACATCGGCTACCTCGACGACCCGCTCTACATCACCCTAGGCTTCGGCGTCGACCATCGCTTCACCCGCAAACTGGCCCTCAGTTTCCTGCTCCATTACCTGCACATCGAGGAAGAAAACGGCTGGATGCTGCAACTGGGCGTGGAGTTCTAACCCACTGGCTGACTTTCGTATAGCAAAGTTTCGTTGATAAGGATTCTGCACGACGCATCGTTAGCATCATCGCGACGCGTAGCGAAGGCCGGAAGGACGCGTCGCGAAGGTCAACACGATGCATCGCGAAGGTCAACACGATGCGTCGCGAAGGCTGATGCGATGCGTCGAGTATTTATGAAAAAACTGCCGATAAATTTGCGTTTTCGCTCCGTTTGCACTAACTTTGAGCAACGAATAACACAAATATCATGGAAAAACTCTTCCTCCTGGATGCATACGCACTGATTTTTCGTGCCTACTACGCCTTCATCAAGAACCCGCGAATCAACTCAAAGGGACTGAACACGAGCGCCATCATGGGCTTCCTGAACACCCTGAACGAGGTGCTCCAGAAGGAGCAACCCACCCACATCGGCGTGGCCTTCGACCCCTCGGGGCCCACCTTCCGCAGCGAGGCCTTCCCCCTGTACAAGGCCCAGCGCGAGGCGACACCGGAGGACATACGCCGCTCGGTGCCCATCATCAAGGACCTCCTGCACGCCTATCGCATCCCCATTCTGCAAGTCCCTGGCTTCGAGGCCGATGACGTCATCGGCACCCTGGCCACGAAGGCCGGCAGTCGGGGCATAGAGACCTACATGCTGACGCCCGACAAGGACTACGGTCAACTCGTGGGCGACAACGTCTTCATCTACCGGCCGCGCCACGGGGGCGGTTACGAGACGATGGGGCCGCGCGAGGTGTGCGAGAAGTACGGCATACCCACGACGCAGGCCGTCGTCGACCTGCTGGCCCTGATGGGCGACTCGGCGGACAACTTCCCGGGCTGTCCCGGGGTGGGGGAGAAGACGGCCGTGAAACTCATCAACGAGTTCGGCTCGGTGGACCAACTCATCAGTCGCTCCGGCGAGATTAAAGGCAAACTGCGCGAGAAGGTGGAGGAGCACGTCGAGGACATCCGCATGTCGTACTTCCTGGCCACCATCCGGCGCGACGTGCCCATCGAACTGGACATGGAGGCGCTACGACTGGTGGAGCCCGACGAGGAGGAACTGGGAAAATTGCTCCTGGAACTGGAGATGAAGTCGTTTGCCGAGCGTGTGCTGAAGAAAAAGCAAGCACCGGCGAAGCCAGCCAGCCAGCAACTCGACCTCTTCGGATTTGGAAACACGGAGGGCCCCGAGAAAACAGAGGACGCAGAGGTGAAGAACGTCACCTTCGCCACGCTGCAGACCACCCCGCACGACTATAAACTCGTGGAGGACGAGGACGAGATGCAGCAGTTGCGCGACTATCTGCTGAACAGCGAAACGGTGTGCCTGGACACGGAAACCACCTCCACGTCAACCATCGATGCGGAACTCGTGGGCCTGAGTTTTGCCGTAAAGGAGTTCGAGGCCTTCTACGTGCCCGTCCCTGCCAGTCGCGACGAGGCACAGCGTGTGGTGGACATCTTCCGTCCCGTCTATGAACACGAGGAAACGCTGAAGGTGGGACAGAACCTGAAGTACGATCTGGAGGTGCTGCGGAACTATGGCATCGAGTTGCGAGGCCCCATGTGGGACACCATGATTGCCCACTACCTCATACAGCCCGAACTGCACCACAACATGGACTACATGGCGGAGATTTACCTCAGTTACCAGACCATACACATCGACGAACTCATCGGCCCACGGGGCAAGAACCAGCGCTCGATGCGCGACCTCGCACCCGGTGAGGTGTACGAATACGCCTGCGAGGACGCCGACGTCACCCTACGCCTGAAAAACAAACTGGAGCCGGAACTGAAGCGCTTCGAATGCGAGAATCTCTTCTACGACATAGAGATGCCACTGATGCCCGTACTGGCGGAGATGGAGATGAACGGCGTCTGCCTGGACACGGCTTCGCTCGAGGAAACGTCAAAAGTTCTGACCGACAGGATGAACGAACTCGAGGCCCGCATCTACCAGTTGGCCGGCGAGTCGTTTAACATTGCCTCGCCCAAGCAAGTAGGTGAGATTCTTTTCGACAAACTGAAGATTGTGGAAAAGGCAAAGAAGACCCGGACAGGCCAGTACGTGACCTCGGAGGAGGTGCTGCAGCAACTGCGCAACAAGCACGAGATAGTGGCCGACATACTGGAACACCGGGGACTGAAGAAACTCATCGGCACCTACATCGAGGCCCTGCCCAAACTGATAAACCCGCGCACGGGACACATCCACACCTCGTTCAACCAGACGATTACGGCCACGGGCCGACTGTCGAGCAGCGACCCCAACCTGCAGAACATCCCCATCCGCGGCGAGGACGGCAAGGAGATACGCAAGGCCTTCATCCCCGAGCCCGGCTGTCTGTTCTTCTCGGCCGACTACAGCCAGATAGAACTCCGCGTAATGGCTCACCTATCGCAGGACGAGAACATGATTCGCGTCTTCCGCGAGGGGCAGGACCTGCACGCCGCCACCGCTGCCAACATCTACAAGAAACCCATCGAAGAGGTCAGTCGCGACGAGCGAACCAAGTCCAAACGGGCCAACTTCGGCATCATCTACGGCATCACCGTCTTCGGTCTGGCCGAGCGGCTCGATATTCCGCGCGACGAGGCCCGTATGCTCATCGACGGCTACTTCCAGACCTTCCCGCAGGTCCACGACTACATGGAGCACTCGAAGGAGGTGGCCCGCCAACAGGGCTACGTCACCACGCTCTTCGGTCGCCGGCGCTATCTGCCCAATATCAACTCGCACAACGCCACCGTCCGTGGCTTTGCCGAGCGCAACGCCATAAACGCCCCCATCCAGGGCACTGCCGCCGACATCATCAAGGTGGCCATGATACGCATCTCCAAGCGCTTCAAGCAGGAGGGCATCCGCAGCAAGATGATTCTGCAGGTGCACGACGAACTCAACTTTTCCGTATATCCCGAAGAAAAGGAGCGCGTTGAAGACATCGTGATACATGAGATGCAGCATGCCATAGAACTGGTGGTTCCCCTCATCGCCGACTGCGGCTTCGGCAAGAACTGGCTGGAAGCACACTGACCTAATGGACTATGAACGACGAACAGAATATTCTCATCTATCGGACTGCTGACGGGCGGGCGTCTGTGGCACTCTATGCCAAAGACGGGAAAGTCTGGCTGAACCAGCAGCAGATGGCAGAACTTTTTGCCACCTCGAAACCAAACATCAGTATGCACATTACGAACATACTGAATGAAAAAGAGTTAGATTCAGATTCAGTTGTTAAGAATTTCTTAACTACTGCCGCC
>JAFSXQ010000173.1 GCA_017444005.1 Bacteroidaceae bacterium
GGGGTCATGTCGTGGGGTGTGCCTGCACCGAAGGAACCTATCGAACTGGGGGTGAAGACGGCGCAGTGGTTCTCTCGCGCCACCTCCAGTACCTTCCACAGGCCGTCGATGCCAATCTTCCACGCCAGGCGCGGACGGCTCTCGGCCACCACCGAGAGCAGGGCGGCCAGGTTGTAGATGGTGTCGATTTGATATTCGCGCACGACGTCGCCAATGTGCTGTCCGTCCGTGACGTCGGCAATGGCGGCCGGACCGCTTTCCAGCAGTTCGCCCTTGGGCTCTGCGCCTGCAATGTAGCCGGCCACAACGTGGCTGCTACCGTAAATCTTTCTGAGTTCGCGAGTTAACTCTGTGCCAATTTGGCCTGTAGAGCCGATAACAAGAATGTTTTTCATCGTAATGTTAAGGTTGTATTCAAATTTCTTTTGCAAAGATACAAAATAATTCTTAATTCTTAATCTTTAATTCTTAATTTGTTTGTATCTTTGCCTTCATAAACTCAAAAACTCATAACCTTAAAAACTTAAAAACTCATAACCATGTACGGAAAAATGAAAGAACATCTCAGCCAGACGTTGGCCGAGATTCGCGAGGCCGGACTCTACAAGGAGGAGCGCCTCATCGAGACCCCACAGCGCGCAGCCATTCAGGTGAAGGGACAGGAAGTGCTGAACTTCTGTGCCAACAACTATCTGGGACTCTCCGACCATCCGCGCCTCATCGAGGCCTCGAAGCGGATGATGGACGAGCGCGGCTTCGGCATGTCGAGCGTGCGCTTTATCTGTGGCACGCAGGACATTCACAAACAACTGGAGGCTGCCATCAGCGACTATTTCAAGACGGAGGACACCATCCTCTACGCTGCCTGCTTCGACGCAAACGGCGGTGTCTTCGAACCGCTGCTGACGGAAGAGGATGCCATCATCTCGGATGCCCTGAACCATGCCTCCATCATCGACGGCGTACGCCTCTGTAAAGCAAAACGTTATCGCTACGCCAACGCCGACATGGCCGAACTGGAGAAGTGTCTGCAAGAGGCCCAGGCACAGCGCTTCCGCATCATCGTAACGGACGGCGTCTTCTCGATGGACGGCAACGTGGCTCCCATCGACAAGATTTGCGACCTGGCCGAGCGGTACGATGCGCTGGTGATGGTGGACGAGAGCCATTCGGCAGGTGTCGTCGGAGAGACGGGTCACGGCGTCAGTGAGTTCTACGGGACCTACGGCCGCGTGGACATCTACACCGGCACGCTGGGCAAGGCCTTCGGCGGTGCACTGGGCGGCTTCACGACGGGCCGGAAGGAAATCATCGACCTGCTGCGCCAGCGCTCGCGTCCCTACCTGTTCTCCAACTCGCTGGCTCCCTGCATCATCGGTGCCTCGCTGGAGGTGTTCAAGATGCTCAAGGAGAGCAACGAACTGCACGACCGTCTGGTGGAGAACGTCAACTACTTCCGCGACCGCATGATGGCTGCCGGCTTCGACATCAAGCCCACGCAGTCGGCCATCTGTGCCGTGATGCTCTACGACGCCAAACTGTCGCAGGTGTTTGCCGCCAAGATGCAGGAAGAGGGCATCTACGTCACGGGCTTCTACTATCCCGTGGTGCCGAAGGGGCAGGCCCGCATCCGTGTGCAACTGTCGGCCGGACATCGGCGTGAACACCTCGACAAGTGCATTGCAGCCTTCATCAAGGTGGGCAAGGAACTGGGCGTGCTGAAGAATTGAAAAACTTAAGAACTCAAGAACTTAAGAACTCAAGAACTTAAGAACTCAAAAACTCAAATCGATATAGGCGGGGACGTGGTCACTCACGCCCCCGCCGTAGTTTGTGCCCAGATAGGTACGACGGGGATACCACGTGCCGTCCGCCATCTCGCGCTGCATCCAAGGCGCTGTGTACAATTGCGCGGTGCCTGAAACTTTCGAGGCCAGCGTGCGGCTCACCAGCATGTGGTCAATCCAACTCCAGTTGCCCTGATAGCGATAAGTTCCGCTCGTGGGCCTTTTCCTGTCGGGTGTCAGTGGCATGAGGCCCGGATGACAGACGATGGGCTTCAGCGCCTTGTCGCGCAGGGTGGCGTTGAAATCGCCCATCACCAGCAATTGGCATTTGGGCACGTTCGTCAGCAACGAATCTGTCAGCCGTACCAGTTCGGCCACGGCCAGTTTCCGATTCCGCACATTCTCCTTGCTGCCTCCAGCACGACTGGGCAGGTGACAAACCACAATGTGCAGGGTGTCACGGCCTTGTGCCACGCCCCAAACGTGCAGCAAATCGCGCGTGGGGCGCAGGTTGTGCTGTTCGGAAGGGATGCGTCGGCTCTCGTGCCCCAGCAGGCGGAACATCGTGGGTTGATACATCAGGGCTACGTCTACGCCGCGCCGGTCGGGGCTGTTCGTCATCACGTAGTCATAGCCAATGGCCCGAAGACTGCCGCGACGGGTCAGCGCAATCATCACGCTGTCGTTCTCCACCTCGCACAGCCCCACCAGTGCAGGAGCATTCATTTCGCCGA
>JAFSXQ010000174.1 GCA_017444005.1 Bacteroidaceae bacterium
CGAAGGCATGTATCTGCTCAGCAACGGTCAACTGGTGAAGTGCGGCACGGGCTGCACACTGGCCGCCAACCGCGCATACATTGACATGAGCGAAGCCAGCGTATATGGCGGTGGCGGTGCCGTGAAGATGCAGTTCGATGTGACGGATGGCGTTGCGACATTGCGAGATGGAGAGACTATGGATGAGGTCTTCGACCTGAGCGGTCGCCGTGTCGTGAAGCCTACGAAGGGATTGTACATCGTGAATGGAAAGAAGATATTGGTTAAATAAAAATTCATGAAAAATTCGTGGGCATTACATGGTAATTTGTGTTTAAAAGAAAACAACATATAATGCCCACTAATGTCCACGAATTATTCATAAATTAAAATGTAAAAGGAGGAAAGAACAATGAAAACATATATTCAGCCCAAAACGAAAGTAGTATTTGTAAAGACGGCTCACCTCTGCACGCTGAGCACGCTTGGTGTGAACAATGAAAAGCAGAATGACATAAGTGGTGACAGCCGCCAGGATAACTCGTGGGACATCTGGGGCACGGGTGACTACGACGAAGAATGATGAAGAATTGAAGTATTGAAATTGCCATTGTGCTTCGTGCACAATTTGTGTTTTATTAAGTTAATAGGGGGCGGGCCACCTGCGACGGGCCGCCCGTCCCACCCCCAAAAGAGAGCCGCTGTCCGGGATGGATGGCGGCTCTTTGCATCAATCGGATGCTTGCTAGTCTTATGATGAAGATTACAGGTTCTGTTCTTCCTCCATCAAAGCAAGGAACTGCGAAGGGTTGTATACGGGGATTTCGGAGTGCTCGAAGTCGTCTTCGTTGCGTGTTACGATGACATCTGCATTGGCAGCAAGGGCTGAGAAGTATTGCAGGGCGTCTTCGAAGTCGGTAAAACGGGAATCAAGTGCCTGCCGCACAACGGCGCTATCGACTGCAGCCACGTCGCAAATCTGGCAGATCAGGTCGATTCCCTCGAAAATGTCGGCACTTGACATTTTCTTGGTCTCCATGATGTAACTGGCTGTGCCCAAAGAGAGCGATGAACAGATAAGTTTCACTTTGCCGAGGTCGCCCAAATTGAAGATGTTCAGTGCTTCGGGAAACCACGGATAGCGCTCGCCGAGCAGGTCGATTATGACATTTGCGTCAAGGAATATCCGCTTCATTTGTATTTTTCTGTCAAGTATTCGTAGCGCAGACGGTCAAGTTCTTCATCAGAGATGTGCCACGGGTTGCCACGCATGAAGCGTTGGACGCGCGGGGTGAGTTGCATGGCGAGGTCGGACGGTACGGTTTCCGTTGATGTCGTTTTCAGGGGTGTTGTTCCAAAGGCAATCCTTCTGCCAGGTCGTGCATGGCGGCGTAGTCGCCTAACGTAGCGCGATACACTTTCCAGCATTTCGGCACTCATTTGGTCGAGGTCTTCCGTGATGGATGTTCGGAGTTCAACTGTTGTCATAATCTAAATGATTGAATCGTTTCGATTGCAAATTTACGATTTTATTTTGAACAATCGTTCTTTAGTCCTTTACTTTTTTTGCATTACCGGCGCTTTTCTGTCGAACAATGGCGGCTCTTTGTGCATTTCGCTGATGCCCGTGTGCCTACTGTCTGCCCTCGTTTTAGAATTATTTCACACTTTATGTAGCCGTTATCTCAATAAAAAAGCGTATCTTTGCAGTCGCTTAAGATACGGTTGATGAGGACGAGGCTATTCACAACGGTGCTGTTGGCTGGCATGCTCTGCATGCTGGCCTTTGCTGTAGTCCCGCCTCGCTTCCAGAGTGAACCTCCTTCGACTGCGGCAAAAACCGACAGTGTGGGCGGACAGGATACGGTGCCGGACAGCATAGGCCGGTCGGACACGTTGCGCGACAGTATGGACAGGCGGGACTCGCTGCCCGACAGCCTCGCGACCGGCAAGGGCCGCCAACTGACGGTGGACAGCGTGCTGAACTCGTACACGGCGGACAGCATCCTGAACATGCTGCAGGAGGGGCGCGTGCTGGAGGTGGCTCCCGACTCGTCGAAGATGGACACCGCCAGGCGCGACACGATGCGCGTGAGCAAGAGCGCACTGGACGATCCCGTGCAGTATACGGCCAAGGACAGCATCACGTTCGACTACGGCCGCTCGATTGCCAACCTGTACGGCGACAGCAAGATTAACTACCAGAACCTGGAACTGCAGGCCGACTACATATCGATGAACACCGACAGCAGCGTGGTGCACGCCATGGGCCGCACGGACTCGACGGGGCAGGTGCAGGGCAAGCCCGTGTTCAAGCAGGGTAGCGACCAGTACGAGCCGGACAGCATCAGTTACAACTTCAAGTCGCAGAAGGCCTTCATCTCGAACGTCTACACGGAGCAGGGCGAGGGCTTCCTGATCAGCGAGGACTCGAAGCGCGACTCGATGGGTACGATGTACCTGCGCGGCGGAAAGTACACCACGTGCGATGCCAAGAATCCCCACTTCTACCTTCAGTTGACACGCGCCAAGGTGCGTCCGGGCAAGGATGTCGTCTTCGGTCCGGCCTACCTGGTGGTGGAGGACGTGCCCCTGCCGCTGGCCATCCCGTACGGCTTCTTCCCGTTCAGTTCGAAGTACTCGAGCGGCTTCATCATGCCCACGTTCGGCGACGAGACGCGCCGCGGATTCTACGTCCGCGAGGGCGGCTACTACTTTGCCATCAGCGACTTTGCCGACCTGAAACTGCTGGGCGAAATCTATACCAAGGGCTCGTGGGGCCTGTCCGCCACCAGCAACTACCGCAAACGCTACCGGTTCAGCGGCAACTTCTTCCTCAGTTACCAACTTACGAAGGACGGCGAGAAGAACATGCCCGACTACTCGGTGTCGAAGTCGTTCAAGATAACGTGGAGCCACCGCCAGGATGCGAAGGCCAACCCCTCGCAGTCGTTTTCGGCCAGCGTGAACTTTGCCACCTCGAGTTACGAGCGCAACAACCTGACCTCGATGTACAACCCCGAGAGTTACACGCAGAGCACCCGAACCAGTTCGGTGTCGTACTCGAAGACGTTCAGCAGCATCGGCCTGACGCTGTCCGGAACCTTCAACCTGTCGCAGAACATGCGCGACTCCAGCATCGCCGTCACGCTACCCTCGCTCAACATCAGCCTTTCGCGCTTCTATCCCTTCAAACGTAAGAAGGCCGTGGGCAAGGAACGCTGGTACGAGAAGATTGCCGCCAGTTACACGGGAACGTTGTCGAACAGCATATCGACGAAGGAGAACCAACTCTTCAAGTCGAACCTCATAAAGGACTGGCGCAACGGCATGCGCCATCAGGTGCCCATCAGTGCGTCGTTCGCCCTGTTCAACTACGTCAACGTGACGCCCTCGTTCAACTTCACCGACCGCATGTATACCTTCAAGGTCAATCAGTCGTGGGACACGGAGGCCGGCAAACTGCAGCGCGACACGGTGTACGGCTTCCACAACGTCTACAACTACAATATGAGCCTGTCCGCCAACACCAAACTCTACGGTATGTACAACCCCCTGCCTTGGTTCGGCGGCAAGAAGATTCAGGCCATCCGCCACGTCTTCACACCCACGGTCAGTTTCTCCTACGCGCCCGACTTCAGCAAGCCGCGCTACGGCTTCTGGGACACCTACGTGCGCACGGATGCCAACGGCAATGTCTCCACCGTGGCCTACTCGCCCTATGCCGGTTCGCTCTACGGCACGGCACCGCAGGGCATGACGGGAAGCGTGAGCCTCGACATCTCGAACAACATCGAAATGAAGGTGTACAAGGGGGCCGACCGCGACTCGACGAAGAAAATCAGCCTGATAGACGAACTGGGCGCCAGTATGTCGTACAACATGGCCGCCAAGTCGCGCCCGTGGAGCGACCTCTCCATGCGTGTGCGCCTGAAACTGACGAAGCGCTACACCTTCAGCATGAACGCCATCTTTGCCACCTACGCCTATGCCATCAACGAGAGCGGCAACGTCTACGTCAGCGACCACACCGAATGGTCGCAAGGCCGTTTCGGACGCTTTCAGGGCATGTCGCAGAACCTTTCGTACACGCTCAACAACGACACCTTCAAGAAACTCTTCGGCAAGAAGGAAGACACGGGGCGGAACAAGAAGAGCGGTGACGACGAGGATGAGGACGAAGACGAGGATGAAGACGACACCGACCCCGAGGCGCAGAACGTCGACCCCGACCGTGCGAAGGCGCGTAAGATGTCGGGAGGAGGCAGCAACAGCCTCGACGAGGACGGCTACGTCAAGTTCTCCTTCCCCTGGAGCCTCTCCATCAGTTACGGTATATCGATGCGCGAGAACACGGGCGGCAAGTTCAACACCAACCGCATGCGCTACGGCTATAAGTTCACCCACACGCTGAACTTCTCGGGCAACATACGCCTGTCGGCCGGATGGGCCATCAACTTCAGCAGCGGCTACGACTTCAACTACAAGAAGTTGTCCATGACCACTGCCTCCGTCAACCGCGACCTCCACTGCTTCACGATGGGTTGCTCGATGGTCATCGCCCCGTACCGGTCGTACAACTTCACCTTCGCCTGCCAGGCCGGCACCCTGGCCGACGTCCTCCGCTGGAAGAAGCAGTCGAGTTACTCCAGCAACATCGATTGGTATTAACACACAAATAAACATCATACTATCATGAAACGAATCCTACTGACCGCAATTGCCCTCGTGTCGCTGATAGGCACGACCCGGCTGCATGCCGAACGGCTCGAACTGAAAGACCTCACCTCGGGCAAGTACACCGCCCGTCGCATCTACGGCGTGCACCCCCTTGCCGACGGCGAACGCTACTCGCAACTGAGCCAGGACGCCCGGCAGATTGTGGCCTACTCGTTCCGCAACGGCCAGCAGACGGGGGTGCTGCTCGACGTCGGCCAGACGCGCGGACAGGTGAAGATAGACCGCATCGACGGCTACATCATGAGTCCCGACGAGAAGAACATCCTGGTGCGTACGCAGACGAAGTCCATCTACCGCCGTTCGCACACGGGCGTGTACTACATCTATAATATGCTGAACCGCACCCTTACCCCCCTGTCCGACGGCGGGCCGCAGGAGTGCCCCGTGTGGAGCCCCGACGGCTACATGGTGGCCTTCGTGCGCGAGGGCAACATCTACCTGGTGAAACTGCTGTACAACAACAGCGAGAGCCAGGTGACGAAGGACGGGGAATTCAACAAGGTCATCAACGGCAAGCCCGACTGGGTGTACGAAGAGGAATTTGTGACCGACCAGAGCCTGACCTTCACCGCCGACAACACGATGCTGTGCTGGATCCGGTACGACGAGTCGGACGTGCCCCTCTTCTCCTTCCCCTGGTACAAAGGGCTGAACCCCGAGAAGAAGGAATACCTGACCTATCCCGGCCAATACGAATACAAATACCCGATGGCCGGTGAGCAGAACAGCCGCGTGAGCGTGCTCTCCTACGACATCAAGAGCCACCAGACACGCACCCTGCAGGTGCCGCTGGACAAGGACGGCTACATCCCGCGCATCTTTGCCACCAGCGACGCCACGAAACTGGCAGTGGTCACCCTGAACCGCCACCAGGACCGCATGGACATCTACATGGCCAACCCGCGCTCGACCGAGGCCCGGCTGGTTGTTCGCGACCAGGTGGAGCACTACATCGGTGAGAATGCCTACGGGCAGATAAGTTTCGTGGACGGCGGTTTCTTCATGACCAGCGAGCGCGACGGCTGGAACCACGTCTACCAGTACGACCTGAACGGCACACTGAAGCGCAAGGTCACGCAGGGCAACATCGTTGTCAGCGACTTCTACGGCTACGACCCCAGGACGCTGACCTACTACTATGCTGCCACCGACGGCAGTCCGCTGCGCCGCGCCGTGTTCAAGACCGACGCGAAAGGCCGCGTGACAAAACTGTCGACCGAAACGGGCACCAACAGCGCCGTCTTCAGCCGCTCGCTTCGCTACTACATGAACGTCTACAGCAACCTGCAGACACCGCCCGTCACCTCGCTGTGTGACAACACCGGGCGCACGCTGAAGACCCTCGTCGACAACCACGAACTCATCAGCCAACTCGCCGACAAGGAACTCGGAACCCGCGAGTTCTTCACCTTCAAGACCTCTGGCGGTACGGAACTGAACGGCTACATGGTGCGTCCGCACGACTTCGACCCGCAGAAGCGCTACCCCGTCATCATGTTCCAGTACAGCGGTCCGGGCAGCCAGCAGGTGCTGGACAGTTGGCAGACGGGCAACATGGGCGGCTGCCTCTACGAGCAGTATCTGGCCCAGCAGGGCTTCATCAGTGTGTGTGTGGACGGACGCGGAACGGGCGGTCGCGGAGCCGCCTTTGAGAAGCAGACCTACCTGCGACTGGGTCAACTGGAGGCCGAGGACCAGGTGGAGACGGCCCTGTACCTGGGTACGCTGCCCTACGTCGACAAGCAGCGCATTGGCATCTGGGGCTGGTCGTACGGTGGTTTCTGCACCCTGATGTCGATGTCCGAGGGGCGTCCCGTCTTTGCTGCCGGTGTGGCCGTGGCTCCTCCCACGTGCTGGCGCTACTACGACAGCGTCTACACCGAGCGCTTCATGCGTACGCCGCAGGAGAATCCCGACGGCTACGACGTCAGCGCCATCTCGCGTGCACCGCAACTCGCCGGTCGCCTGCTCATTTGTCATGGTCTGGCCGACGACAACGTGCACTTCCGCAACACGGCCGAATACACCGAGGCCCTGGTGCAGGCCGACAAGGATTTCCGTCAACTGACCTACACCAACCGCAACCACAGCATCTACGGCGGCAACACCCGTTACCACCTCTTCCGCCAAATCACCCAGTGGTTCCAGCAGATGTGATCCTTAAGAACTCAAAAACTTAAGAACTCAAGAACTTAAGAACTCAAGAACTTAAGAACTCAAGAACTTAAGAACTCAAAAACTTATATCTCCTTATCCGCTCCGCAAACTTCTCATCCTTGCGGTTACCCTTTCGGGGCGTGTATTCCAGATATTCGGGAATATTACGCCCCAAGTCTTCGATGCGGACGGACGGTTTGCCTTGCGGCTTCACGATGCGCAGGGAGTCGTATAGCCGGTGCTCGTAGACATCGTAGGCCGAGACGGTGAGCACCGTGTCCGTGATTTCCACCACCTGATAGTACCGGCTGGAGATGCCAAAGCGGTCGAAGCGTTTGTCGAACTGAGTGCGATAGTTCTTTGGTGAACAGTGGCTTACGGTATACACCGGTGTCGTGGCACGTCCCTCGCTGTCGCGGTTCGTCATGCGGGCATAGGCATGTTCGTGTCCCTGCAGCACCAGGTCTACACCGTGCTCTCTCGCCACGCCGTCGAACAGCCAGCGTTGCACCAGGTTGTTGCCGCCCTTGATGGAGTAGAGCGGATGGTGCAGGACCAGTATGTTCCAGTGTGCGCGGCTCTCCTTCAGTTGCCGGTTCAGCCAGCGGCGCTGTTGCCACAGTTTGTGCGGACGGCGGTTGCTGTCGAGCAACAGCAGGCGGGCATCGGCATAGTCGAGGGCCAGCAGGCGATTGTCGTCCGTGGACGTCGTCTGGAAGTAGGGGAACACGAGGTCGAAGCGCCGTTCGATGCGCTGGATGACGCCCTTGAAGTAGTCATGATTGCCCGTCACCGTCACGAAGGGCATGCACTGGCCCACGCTGTCCAGGTTGCGGAAAGCCTCGCTCCAGTAACTGTCCGTCGGACGTTCCACCAGGTCGCCGCCGCACAGCGTGAACTCGCACGAGGGATGCCGCCGCAGGGCTTCGCGCAGGAAGCGGTTGGTCTCGCCCTGAAGTGTGTCCTGCACGTCGCCGATGTAGAGGAACGCGAACGGGCGCTTCCCGCTGGGATGCGTCTCGAAGGAATACCAGTCCGAACCTTCGTTCTCCACTCCGACGCGATAGGCATAGCGGGCCGAGGGTTCCAGCCCGTCCAGGCGGGCCTGATAATACGCCGCCTTGCCGCTGCGCGAGACAAATACCTCGCCACGGGCCTCCATGCGCAGGGTGTCGCCATCGGGCTGTTGCACCAGTTCCAGCCACGCGGGCCGCACCACGTTGTCACACTGCCACGTGACGAATCGCGAACGTTCGTCGTCGGCAAACGTCAGCAGAACGCGCCCCGGCTCACGAAGAGGTGCGTATGAGGCCTCCGGCGCATTGTGAAACCACACGTTCCATCGCGTTGCGACCCACGCCGCAACAACAACCAGCACTGCACACAATAAACTAAACCGTATAAGCACTTCTACGAATCACTTCTTATTGGACTAAATCGCTGCAAATTTAGTCAATTTCGGCGAATCTTGTGCCTAAATTGCCTTTTTTTTGTCAAAAAGCACTATCTTTGTAACTTAAATGCACGCAATATGAAGAATCGCCCTCAACTATTTCACCCGATACTCGCTGTCATAAGCAATTTGTTGCTGGTCTACGTGGCCTACACCGTATGCCGTCTGGCCTTCCTGTTCACCAACTGGTCCCTCTATGCCGGCACACTCACCCTGAGCCACACGCTCAGCCTGTTCTGGGCCGGTTTGCGCTTCGACACGACGGCCATCCTCTACACCAACGTCCTCGTCCTGCTGCTCTTTCTGCTGCCGCTCCACGTGAAGGAGCGTCCCGGATTTTATCGTGCCGTGCGCTGGCTGTATGTCGTTGTCAATGCCATCGCCCTCGCCGCCAACCTGGCCGACTGCGTCTATTTCCCCTACACCGGCAAGCGCACCACGGCCAGTGTCTTTGCCGAGTTCAGCCACGAAGGTACGGGCAATCTGGCCCGGATATTCCTGGGGCAGATGCTCAGCCATTGGTATCTGCTGGTGCTCTTCGTCGTGCTCGTGTGCGGACTGTGGTTCGGTTTCCGTCCCAGAGCCAGCCGTCTCCGCGACATTCGTTTCCACGCGCGAACATACCTTATATATTATACGGTCCAGGTGCTCTGTCTCTGTCTGGCCGTGCCCCTGACCATCGGCGGCATGCGTGGCGGATTCACCCACGCCGTCCGTCCCATCACCATCAGCAATGCCAACCAGTATGCCGCCCGACCCGCCGAGACGGGCATCATCCTCAACACGCCCTTTTCCATCTTCCGCACACTGGGCAAACGCCCCTTCCCGTCGCCTCGCTACATGAGCGACCGCGAGGCCGAGGCTCTCTTTTCGCCCTTGCACCAACCGACGGACACGACCGCTTTCATTCCCAATAATGTGGTGGTCCTCATCCTCGAGAGTTTTAGCAAACAACATTTCGGTTTCTATAACCAGACGCTTCGTGGCGGCACGTATCAGGGCTTCACACCATTCCTGGATTCGCTCATCACCCACGGGGCGCTCACCTTCCAGTATTCCTATGCCAACGGGCGCAAGAGCATCGAGGGCATGCCCTCCGTGCTGTCGGCACTGCCCAACTACGTGGAGCCGCTGTTCCTGACCCCCGCGTCGCTCAACCACATGTCGGGTCTGGCACGCGAACTGCGCGAGAACAAGGGCTACACAACGGCCTTCTTCCACGGTGCCGAGAACGGTTCGATGGGTTTTCAGGCCTTTGCCAACACTACGGGATTTGAGCACTACTACGGACGCACGGAGTACAACCGTTCGCCCCGCCATCGCGGCGACCAGGACTTCGACGGCACATGGGCCATCTGGGACGAGGAGTTTCTGCAGTTCTATGCCGAAGAGATGTCGGCGATGCAGGAGCCTTTCATGACCGCACTGTTCACAGCCTCCTCGCACGACCCGTTCCGCCTGCCCCAGCGCTACGAAGGACGCTTTCCCCAGGGCGAACGCCCCTTGCAGCCCTGCATCGCCTACACCGACCACGCCCTGCGCCGCTTTTTCCAGGCGGCCAGCCAAGAGCCTTGGTTCCGTCGTACGCTGTTCGTCATCACAGCCGACCATACCAGCAACAACATCGATCCCTGCTACACCACCACACTGGGCACTTACAGCGTGCCCATCATCCTCTACGCCCCAGGCGATGCCGCCTTGCACGGCTATGATACGGAGCGCATCGTGCAGCAGACCGACATCATGCCCACGGTGCTATCGTGGCTCCACTACGACCAGCCGTACATCGCTTTTGGTACCGACATGCTCAACGACGACGCACGTCCCTTTGCCCTCCATTGGGTGCCCGAGTTCAGTGGCTACCAATACCTGGAGAACAACTATCTGCTACAGTTCGACGGGACGGACGTCACGGCGGCCTACCGCTTCCGCACCGATTCGCTGTTGCACGACAACGTGCTCGGCATCCTACCCAAGGACACACTGCAACGGCTGGAGAACCGCATGAAATCGGTCATCCAGCAATACATGCAGCGTATGAACGCCGACAGCCTTGTCGTCAGGTAATCCTATTTCTCTTCCCGGAAACGTTCAACACCCCGTTCGTCGAAGTACATCAGCACGGGGTCGTAGCCATCGGGCGTATAGAGGAAAACGGTGCCGCCCTCCACATTCCAGCGGTAGCCGCCCTGCACCTCCATTGCCTGACCGTGATGCACGACCAGCGAATCTATCAGCCCGTTCTGTTCTATCTGCTTGGGCGTGACGGTGATTTTGTACACGGTCTTCGTCTTGCGGGTGTACTCGGCCTTGAAGTACGAATCGTGCCCGTAGATGTTACCCCTGAAGATGTAGTAGCGGTCGCCACCCACCTTCTTCTGCAAGGGGAAACGCTGCCGGACGTTTGTCGTGAAGTCGCTGATGGTTACGCCCATAGGATAGCCCAGAAAACTGAGGTGCTCCTGAGCACTTGCCCCGATGCTTGTCAAGGCGACAAACATAAGCAGTAGAATCTTTTTCATAGTCATTTATCTCCTTTCTTTCTAATCGAAGAGCAGCAGTTGGCGACTTTCGTCCCTGCGTATGGTCTTGGCCGGACGGTCTTCGTCGTGTGGGATGTCGATGAACAGGTCCATCTGCACGGCAATGTCGGGCTTCAGCGCATACTGTCCCCAGCGAAGGCGGACGAAGGGCGAATGACGCAGGCGCGACTGGTACCAGAGGTAACTGCGTACCTGATTGTAGAGGCGCTCGTAGACCACGTCGGAGGCGAAGATGCCGCTGTGCAGATTGTACAGTTGACGGGCCAGCCGACGGACGTTCATCCCATCGTGCCCACTGCGTATGAGCATGTCCATTATGTCGTTGTGATAGGCGTTCTTCATACCGCTTTCTGCGTCTTTCTTTCGCAAAGATAAGTCAAAATGAGTTAAAACGCAAGATTTCGGGTGGTAAATCCGCGGATTATTAGTATATTTGCCTAGAAATTCGTAAAAACTGTAGAAATGAAGAAGCAAATTTTACCCTGCATGGCACTTGTTGCAGCATTGTTTGTTGCCTGCAACAAGGAAAGTTATTATCACACGATGGGTGTGCAATATCCCCAGAGCATAGCCATCATCGATGCCGACCAGACGATGGACAGTGTGGTGTTTGCCACCACCGACAATTTCCAACTGTCGTCGGACGCCGGCTGGATGACGGTGCCCGACAGCATGAAGACGGGCCGCATCCAGAACTACTATCACGTGGTCTGGGAAGTCAGGTCGCCGCTTTTGTTCGAACCCAACACGACGGGACGTATGCGCACGGCGCTGCTGTCCATCCGCTGCATGGGCAACGACGACTGGGACCAGACATCGACGGCTACCTTCCGGCAGACGCATTGGCTCAACATCACAAGTCCCGCACCCAAC
>JAFSXQ010000175.1 GCA_017444005.1 Bacteroidaceae bacterium
ACCAGCAGAATGTAGAGCACCTGCTGCGTGGCCAGTCCCCAATAGGCAAAGCCTCTGTCGGCCATAAGCACGCCCACCGGTCCCGAAATGGCCAGTGCCACGATGCCGATGACGGCATTCTGCTTGTTCATCAGATGGATGAAGATGTAGGCGCGCTGCACGATGCCGAAACTGGAGATGAAGAAGCCCAGGAACAGGTAGCGGGCCAGCCAAAGCAGGGAGGGGTCGTCGTAGAAGCGGGCAATGAGGGGCGACAGGAAGAAGAGCAAGACGTAGAGCAGAGCCGACATGCCGATGTTGAACCAGAAGACGGCATTGTAGTCGCGGTGAGTCGGACGGCCGAGGTTGCACAGGGCTGCCCGGAAACCGCTCTCCTGCACGGCGCTGGCAATGTTGGCAAAGACCATGAGCATGGCCACCTTGCCATAGTCGTCGGGGGTAAGTCGCTGCAGGAAGAGTATGCCGAAGAGGGCATTCAGGAACTGTGCCGTCCCGTTGTTCACCATGCCCCAAAGGAGGCCCTTGGCTGTTCTGTCCTTCAGCGAACTTTCAACTTTCAATTTTCAATTTTCAACTTTAGTCGCGGCGGAAGATGTCGCGGGTGTAGACTTTGTCCTGCACGTCGTCGAGGCACGGGTCGTAGCGGTTGGCGATGATGGCCTGCGACTCAGCCTTGAAGCGGTCGAGGTCGTTCACCACACGGCTGCCGAAGAACGTGTTTCCGTCCTCCAGGGTAGGTTCGTAGATGATGACTTCCGCGCCCTTGGCCTTGATGCGCTTCATGACGCCCTGGATGGAGGACTGGCGGAAGTTATCCGAATTCGACTTCATGGTCAGGCGGTAGACGCCGATGACGCAGCGCCGCTCGTGGTCGGGGGCGTAGTCGCCGCGGTTGTAATAATTGTAGTAGCCGGCCATGCGCAGCACGCGGTCGGCGATGAAGTCCTTGCGGGTGCGGTTCGACTCCACGATGGCCGACATCATGTTCTGCGGCACGTCGGCATAGTTGGCCAGCAGTTGCTTCGTGTCCTTGGGCAGGCAGTAGCCGCCGTAGCCGAAGGAGGGGTTGTTGTAGTGGTCGCCAATGCGGGGGTCGAGGCTGACACCTCGGATGATGGCCTGCGTCGACAGTCCCTTGGCCTCGGCGTAGGTGTCCAGTTCGTTGAAGTAGGAGACGCGCAGGGCCAGATAGGTGTTGGCGAACAGTTTCACGGCCTCGGCCTCGGTCAGGCCCATGAACAAGGTGGGAATGTCCTGCTTCAGGGCTCCCTCCTGCAGCAGCGCGGCAAACTCGTGTGCCGCCTTGTCCAGTCGCTCGTCGCCCTCGGGCCTGCCCACGATGATGCGGCTAGGGTATAGATTGTCGTAGAGGGCTTTCGACTCGCGCAGGAATTCCGGCGAGAAGAGCAGGTTGCGGGTGCCGTACTTCTGGCGTGTCTGCTCGGTATAGCCCACGGGGATGGTCGACTTAATGATCATCGTGGCCTCGGGATTGACCTTCATCACCAGTTCTATGACCTCCTCCACGTGCGACGTGTCGAAGTAGTTCTTCACGGGGTCGTAGTTCGTCGGTGCGGCAATGACCACGAACTCGGCATCGCGATAGGCGGCCTCGCCGTCCAGCGTGGCAGTAAGGTCGAGGTCCCTGGTGGCCAGGTACTCCTCTATTTCCTTATCGACAATGGGTGACTTGCGGTGGTTGATGAGGTCCACTTTCTCGGGGATGACGTCAACCGCCGTTACGGTATTTCTCTGGGACAACAATGTGGCAATGGACAGGCCCACATAGCCTGTGCCAGCCACGGCAATCTTTCTCTTCATGGTGTCGGATAGAGGCGACTCGAACGCCCGACCCCCACGTCCCGAACGTGGTGCGCTACCAACTGCGCTACTATCCGAAGGCTTTGTCGCCTGTTTGAGTGGCAAAGCGGGTGCAAAGTTACAAATAATACTGCAAGTGACAAAATTTTTTCACTTTTTTCTTAAAACATTTGGTCACTTCGAAAATATTGCGTACCTTTGCACTCGCAAAAGCCCAACAGGCGTTGTTTGGTGTCATAGCTCAGTTGGTAGAGCAAAGGACTGAAAATCCTTGTGTCGCCGGTTCGATTCCTGGTGACTCCACGCAAAAGAGGCGAAGTTTCTTCACGAGTCTTCGCCTCTCTTTTTATCACACAGGTCATGGATGGCGATATTTTTTATTCATAATTCTTGCATATATTCACAAAATATGCTACCTTTGTGCCCGATTAATGAATAAACGGTGAATATATGGGCAAGAAAGACACCCGACTGGAGGTGATAAAGATGATTATTTCGAGTCAGGAACTCTCGAAGCAGGACGAACTGATGGCCGAACTGGAAAAGGCCGGCTACCCCACGGCGCAGGCCACGCTGAGTCGCGACCTGAAACTGCTGGGCGTGGTGAAGGCGCAGAACCAGGCAGGGCACTACGTCTACATGTTGCCCAACACGCGGGCCTATCGCAGTGTGAGCGACAACCACATCACCGTGATGGCCATGAACCGCATGGGTGCCCTGGGTGTGCGCTTTTCGGGCAATCTGGCCGTGATAAAGACCCTGCCGGGCCATGCCGCCCACGTGGCCTACGACATCGACCACGCCGACCTCCCCTGCATCGTGGGCACGGTGGCGGGCGACGACACGGTGCTGTTGGTGCTGGAGGAGGGTACCGACCGGGCCCAGGCTCTGAACGACCTGTCGAAGGTGCTGCCGATGACGAAGGATTGAAGGATTGAAGGATTGAAGAATATATATATAAGGTAATGGAAAACGGATATAACGACGACATAAAAGTATTGGTGGCCGGACCGGAGCATGAGGTCTACGTGGACACCATCCTGCAAACCATAGCCGACGCGGCTAAAGTGCGTGGTACGGGCATTGCCAAGCGTACCCACGAGTATCTGACCATCAAGATGCGGGAGGCCAAGGCCGTCATTGCCCTGGAGGGTGACCGCTTCGCCGGATTCAGTTACATCGAGACGTGGGGCAACAAGCAGTACGTGACGACGTCGGGCCTCATCGTGCACCCCGACTTCCGGGGGCGCGGCGTGGCCAAGCGCATCAAGGACATGACCTTCTCGCTGGCCCGCACCCGCTGGCCGCACGCCAAGATTTTCTCGCTGACCAGCGGTGCGGCGGTGATGAAGATGAACACGGCGCTGGGCTATCAGCCCGTCACCTTCGACGACCTCACCGATGACGAGGCCTTCTGGCGCGGCTGTGAGGGTTGTGTCAACTACCCCGTCCTGAAGGAACGGAACCGCAAGTTCTGCATCTGCACGGCCATGCTCTTCGACCCCGAGGAACACCTGCCGGCCAAGATTCCCGAGGACGTGCTGGAGCGCATCCGCTTGATAGATAAAAATTAAGAATTAAGAAAGAAGAATTAAGAATTAGGGATATGGAACAGAAAAAGAAAGTGGTCGTCGCCTTCAGCGGCGGACTGGACACCAGTTACACGGTGATGTATCTGGCCAAGGAGAAGGGATACGAGGTGCACGCCGCCTGTGCCAACACGGGCGGATTCAGTGCCGAACAGTTGAAACAGAACGGGGAGAACGCCTACAAGTTGGGCGCCACGAAGTACGTGACGCTGGACGTGACGCAGGAGTACTACGAGAAGTCGCTCCGCTACATGGTCTACGGCAACGTCCTGCGCAACAACTGCTACCCCATCTCCGTCAGTTCGGAGCGCATCTTCCAGGCCCTGGCCATCGCCCGCTATGCCCGGGAAATCGGGGCCTCGGCCATCGCCCACGGCTCCACCGGCGCCGGCAACGACCAGATTCGCTTCGACATGACGTTCCTGGTCATGGCCCCCGGTGTGGAGATCATCACCCTGACCCGCGACGGCAACTTGAGCCGTCAGGAGGAGATTGACTACCTCAACCAGAACGGCTTCCCCGCCGACTTCGCCAAACTGAAGTACTCGTACAACGTGGGCATCTGGGGCACCTCCATCTGCGGAGGCGAGATTCTCGACTCCCGGCAGGGACTGCCCGAGTCGGCCTACCTGAAGCACCCCACGAAGACGGGCTCGGAACTGTTGAAGTTGGGCTTCGAGAAGGGCGAACTATGCTCGGTGAACGGCATCCAGTACAACGATAAGATCAAGGCCATACAGGCTGTGGAGGAGATCGGCGCCCAGTACGCCATCGGCCGCGACTGCCACGTGGGCGACACCATCATCGGCATCAAGGGTCGCGTGGGCTTCGAGGCCGCTGCCCCCATGCTCATCATCGGTGCCCACCGCTTCCTGGAGAAGTACACGCTGTCGAAGTGGCAGCAGTACTGGAAGGAGCAGGTAGCCAACTGGTACGGCATGTTCCTCCACGAGAGCCAGTACCTGGAGCCCGTCATGCCCGACATCGAGGCCATGCTGCAGAGCAGCCAGCGCCACGTGAACGGCGAGGTCACGCTGGAACTGCGCCCCTTCTCGTTCCAGACCGTCGGTTGCGACACGCCCGACGACCTGGTGAAGAACAAGTTGGGCGAGTATGGCGAGGGCGCCAAGGGCTGGACCAGCGACGAGGCCAAGGGCTTCATCAAGGTCACCAGCACGCCCCTGCGTGCCTACTACCTGGCACATCCCGATGAACAAAGATAATCAATTATGATTAAAGTAGGAATATTAGGTGCAGCGGGATACACGGGTGGTGAACTCATCCGTGTACTGCTGGGGCACCCCGAGGTGGAGATTGTCTTTGCCAACAGCGAGTCGAACGCCGGCAACCCGGTGAGCGACGTGCACGAAGGACTGGTGGGAGAGACGGATTTGCGGTTCACCGACGCGATGCCGTTCGACCAAGTGGATGTCGTCTTCTTCTGCTTCGGGCACGGCAAAAGCGAGGCCTTCCTGAAAGAACACGAAATCCCCGGCCACGTGAAGATTATCGACCTCGCTCAGGACTTCCGCATTGCGGGCGACCACGACTATGTGTACGGTCTGCCCGAGACGCACCGCGACGCCATCCGCAGCGCCCGGCACCTGGCCAACCCGGGTTGCTTCGCCACGTGCATTCAATTGGCAATTTTGCCAACTCTGAAGGCCGGCATCCTCAGCGGCGACATCCACGTGAACGGCATCACAGGCAGCACGGGAGCCGGCCAGAAGCCCGGAGCCACCACCCACTTCTCGTGGCGCAACGACAACATTTCCGTCTACAAGACCTTCACCCACCAGCACCTCCTGGAGATTAACCAGACGGTGCAGGAACTCTGTCCGGGCTACCAGGGCCGCGTGCTGTTCGTCCCCCAGCGGGGCTGCTTCGCCAGGGGCATCTTCGTGACGGCGTACGCCAAATGCGACACGCCTCTGGAGGAGGTGCAACAGATCTATGCCGACTACTACCGCGACGCGGCGTTTACGCACGTTGTTGGCAAGAGTCCCGACCTGAAGCAGGTGGTGAACACCAACAAGGCGGTGGTGTACGTCGAGAAACACGACGACCTGCTGTTGATGATTTCCTGCATCGACAACCTGCTGAAGGGGGCCGTCGGCCAGGCCGTACAGAACATGAACCTGATGTTCGGGCTCGACGAGAAGACCGGCCTCCAACTGAAAGCCTCAGCCTTCTGAACGGTCATCAGAACATAAATCCAACGCCCTATTTGGGTTAGGACGTGCCAATCACCGTCAAGTTAACTTTTTTCCGACGAACACGGCGAATTGGCACGTACTTTGTATCCGTCTAAGTGGAACGAAACCATAAAATCATTACATAATTAAATCATTACATCGTACTATGAACATCAAACCATTGGCAGACCGCGTGCTCATCGAGCCCGCACCTGCAGAGACAAAGACAGTGGGCGGCATCATCATCCCCGATACCGCTAAGGAGAAGCCCCTGAAGGGCGAAATCGTGGCCGTCGGCCAGGGCACCAAGGACGAAGAGATGGTGCTGAAGGTGGGCGACCAGGTGCTCTATGGCAAGTATGCCGGCACGGAACTGGAACTGGAGGGCAAGAAGTACCTCATCATGCGCCAGAGCGACGTGGTGGCCATCCTGGGATAATTAAAGAATTGAAAGAACACTAAAGAATTAAAGTTATGGCAAAAGATATTAAATTCAATCTTGAGGCCCGCGACCTGATGAAGCAGGGTGTGGACCAGTTGGCAAATGCCGTGAAGGTAACCCTTGGCCCGAAGGGACGTAATGTAATCCTGGAGAAGAAGTTCGGTGCCCCCCAGATAACGAAGGACGGCGTGACCGTGGCCAAGGAAGTGGAACTGGCCGACGCCTTCCAGAACGCAGGTGCTCAGTTGGTGAAGAGCGTGGCCTCGAAGACGGGCGACGACGCCGGTGACGGCACGACCACGGCCACCGTACTAGCCCAGGCCATCGTTCGCGAAGGCCTTCGCAACGTGGCCGCAGGTGCCAATCCCATGGACCTGAAGCGCGGTATCGACAAGGCCGTCAGCGCCGTTGTCGCTGAAATCAAGGAGATGTCGGAGCAGGTGGGCAGCGACTATCAGAAAATAGAGCAGGTGGCCACCGTGAGCGCCAACAACGACCCCGAAATCGGTAAACTGCTGGCTGATGCCATGGGCAAGGTCTCGAAGGACGGCGTCATCACCATCGAGGAAGCCAAGGGCCGCGACACCACCATCGGCGTCGTAGAGGGTATGCAGTTCGACCGCGGCTATCTGTCGCCCTACTTCGTGACGGACACGGAGAAGATGGAGTGCGTGATGGAGAACCCCTACATCCTCATCTATGACAAGAAGATCAGCAACCTGAAGGACTTCCTGCCCATCCTGGAGCCCGCCGTGCAGACGGGCCGTCCCCTCTTGGTGATTGCCGAGGACGTGGAGAGCGAGGCACTGACCACGCTGGTAGTGAACCGCCTGCGCACGCAGTTGAAAATCTGTGCCGTCAAGGCTCCCGGCTTCGGCGACCGTCGTAAGGCTATGCTGCAGGACATCGCCACCCTGACGGGCGGTCTGGTCATCAGCGAGGACACGGGTCTGAAACTGGAGCAGGCCACCATCGAGATGCTGGGTTCCTGCGACAAGGTGACCATCACGAAGGATAACACCACCATCGTAAGCGGTCACGGTGATCCTCAGCTCATCAAGGACCGTGTGGCTCAGATCAAGAACGAGCTGGAGAACACCACCAGCAGCTATGA
>JAFSXQ010000176.1 GCA_017444005.1 Bacteroidaceae bacterium
ACAAACGGAAAGGCCGGAGCGCGCAGTACTTCTACCGGCAGACCTCCGTCATCCGGCAGCAGCAGGACATCGTGGAGGCCTTCGTCGAGGCGAACTCGGCCGTGAACCTGCGCAACCTCCGCTTCCTGAGCGGCCGGCACGGGCAACAGTCGAAGGACCAGTGGGACCACTCCATCTTCAACAACATGAACCTGCACCACATCCTGGAGACCGGAGCGATGACGTTCGACGTGCCCTTCTGGAACCTGCTGCTCACCCCACTGGTGCCGCAGGGGCCGCTGTACAACATCCCCCACTACCAGAGGGTCTACAACATCAACATCGAGGACGTGAACAGCGACGACCAGAAACTCTACCGCATCACCCTGGAACGGCGGCCCGACTTCAACCAGCCGCAGCCCATCATGGTGGGCACGCTCTATGTGGAGCGCAACACGCTGCGCACCCTGGCCTTCGACGGACGGATTGAGAACGTGTCGCTGGTCTTCAAGCGCAGCGAGTTGGAGAGTTCGCTGAACGTGCCCGTGGCGCTGGACCTGCACATCGACTACCGACACGACCACGGATTCCCCGAAGTGGCCAACCTGTCGATGCAGTCGGCCTTCGACAACTTCCAGACGCGCACGATGCTCTTCAACATGGGCGACCGGCAGGTCATACGGAAGCGGAAGAGTGCACGCGTCGAGGAGAACATGATTGCGAGCATCGGCGAGGCGGGCTACGACAGCACGTTCTGGGCCGCGAACGAGGTCATCAAGCGCACGGCCGAGGAACAGCGCATCGCCGACGGAGTGGTGAGTCGCGAACAGGCACGCATCGACTCCATCCAGACCGTCCGAAACGCCCTGCCCCCACTGGAGCGGCTGGCCGACCGGCTGAAGCGCTTCGGGCGGACCATACCGCAGGAGAAGGTCTTCCTGCACATGGACAACACGTGCTACTTCCTGGGCGACACCATCTGGTTTGCCGCCTACACCCGGCGCACCGACAACGACCAGCCCAGCCGCATCAGCCGCGTGCTGTACGTGGAACTGCTGAACCACGACGGATTCCTCGTGGAGCGTAAACTGGTGGAGATGCTGGACGGGCACGGAAGCGGCTACTTCGCCCTGCCCGACACCCTGTATTCGGGCTTCTTCGAACTGCGGGCCTACACGCGATGGCAACTGAACTGGGGACAGACGGAGCACCCGCATGTGAAGACTTCGGAGGGCCAGTTCTTCAACAAGGAGATGGCCGCCGACTACTTCCGCGACTACGAGAAACTCTACAGTCGCGTCTTTCCCGTCTACGACAAACCGCGCGAGGCCGGCGACTACGTGCGCGACATGACCCTGCGCCCCCTGCGACGGCAGTTCAAGAAGGAAGCCACACCGCCACGGCTAATGCTGTCGCTCTTCCCGGAAGGCGGCGACCTGGTCTGCGGCGTGCCTTGCCGGGTGGCCTTCGAGGCTGCGCTGGAGGACGGTGAAGTGCGCGACGGCGAACTGCAGTTGGTGTGTCATGGGCAAACCATAGCCACGGCACGAACCGAGAACCGTGGCCGGGGTACGTTCACGTTCACACCCGAGGCCGGGAAGTCGTACGAGGCCGTGTTCACGGCAACGGCGGACAGCACCGTGGTGCGGCAGGAGATCAAGGATGTCCAGCGCGAGGGCGTGGCCCTGAACGTCGACCGCCGGGACGACAAATGGCACCTTACGGTTCAGGCCCAAGGCTCACCGGCCAAACAGCCGCTGGGCATGACCATCATGCACGAAGGCGTGGTTCAACGGTTCGAAACCATCAAGGCGCAGCCCAACGTTACGCTCGAACCAGTTCGCTTCCTGAGTGGAACGGAGAAAGAACTTTCTATTCTCAACTCTCAACTCCCTATTGGCGTGAACCAAGTGACCGTCTTCGACGAGGATGGGCGCGTCTGGGCCGACCGCCTGTTCTTCGTCACCCGTCCCGGCATGGACCGCCCCACGCTCACCGTCGCCGGCATGAAGGAAACGTACGAGCCCTACGAACCCGTGAGCCTCAACATAGTGTCCTCAACGGTTTCCCAGTCGAGCATCTCCCTCGCCATCCGCGACGCCAAATACCAGGACCGCACGTTCGACACGGGCAACATCTGGACCGAGATGCTGCTGTCGAGCGAAATCAAAGGATTCGTGCCCCAGCCCGAATACTTCTTCGAGAGCGACGATGACGAACACCGACGCGCCCTCGACCTGCTGATGCTCACCCAGGGCTGGCGCCGCTTCCGCTGGCGCGACATGGCCGTGCAGGGGGCGTGGGAACTGACCCATCCCTCCGAACACACCCAGATGGTGACCGGAACGGTGAATAACTACGACGTCGACTTCCCGCAGGTCGACGACGAGGCGGACAACATCGAGAACCGCAACGACCTGAAATTCCTGAGACAGAGCAATCTGAAACGCGAGGTGACCGTCCATGCCGAGTTTGTCCGACCGACCGGCGGCAAAGTGGTGCAGGGCGAAGTGATGACCCAACGGGGCACGTTCAAGATAGACCTGCCCCGCTTCTATGGCGACTGTGTCTTCTTCCTCACCGCTGCCGACACCAGCCTGTGGAGCAAGAAGCACCCGCTGTGGGGAAAGAAATACAAACAACACGAATGGATTAAACAGGAGGACGACGAATGGGAGCGCACCCACGAGGATGCCGAGTTCTACGTCCGCCTCAACTTCCCCTACCCGCGTTGGGTGAAGCCCTACACCTACTACCAGACCCACCAGGCCGCCCTGCGCGACCA
>JAFSXQ010000019.1 GCA_017444005.1 Bacteroidaceae bacterium
GGGCGGCGCGAGAGGATTTGCAGCACGCGGCGTATCTCGTCGTCGCGGCCGATGATGGGGTCGAGCCGTCCGGCGCGGGCCTCGTCCACGAGGTTCTTGGCGTACTTCGACAGGCTCTGGTAGGTGTCCTCGCTCGACTGCGAGGTCACCCGTTGCCCGCCCCGGAGTTCACGGATGGCGGCTGCGAGTTCCTTCTCCGTCACGCCGGCGTCCTTCAGTATCTTCGAGGCCGTGCAGTTCACGGCCAGGATGGCCTGCAGCAGGTGTTCGATGCTCACGAACTCGTCGCCCTGCTTCTGTGCCAGGTCTTCGGCACGGGTCAGCACCTCGTTGGCCTCGCGGCTGAGGTACGGCTCGCCACCCTGTACGCGCGGCAGGCTGCCAATCTGTGCGTCGGTGGCCTGCTGGATGAGGGTGGGGGAGATGCCCAGTTTGCGGAAGACGAAGCCCGTGACCTGTTCGCCAGCCTTCAGCACACCGGCTAGCAGGTGCTCGGGTTCGATGTTCTGCTGCCCCTGTCGCTGCACGCGGTTGACGGCCTCCTGTACGGCCTCCTGTGCCTTGATGGTAAATTTGTTCATGTTCATGGTCAGTCTCCTTTCTTTTCTTGGTTATTTCTGACCATGAACCTACAAAACTGTGCGCAAACCGCCCGTCGCGGGGCAATTTGTCGCCTTTTGTGACAAGTTGGCAAGCCCTCAGGCCTGCTTGTGCGTCATGATGTCGAGCACGAAGCGGTCGGTCTCGTCCATGCCGCGGCTGCCGATGGAGGTGAGGTTGTGGATGCTGCGGTCGACATCGTCGTCGATGATGCCCTCGGCCGAGGTGACGTGGCGGTGCTGAATGGCCAGCATGGCGGACATGACGGCCGTGCCGACGCCCGTGGTCAACTTCAGGGCGCAGGAGGGCTTGGCGCCGTCGCAAATCATGCCGGTGAGGTTGGCTATCATGTTCTTCACCGAGTGGGCAATCTGTTCGTAGGTGCCGCCCATGAGGTAGGTGATGCCGCAACTGCTGCCCGTGCTGGCCACGACACAGCCGCAGAGGGCCGACAGGGTGCCCAGCGACTGCTTGATGTAGATGGCCGTGAGGTGGGAGAGGGTGAGGGCGCGGATGAGTTCCTCCTCGGTGTTGTGGTTCTCGCGGGCGAAGACGACGACGGGCATCGTGGCGCAGATGCCCTGGTTGCCGCTGCCGCTGTTGCTCATGACGGGAATCTTGGCACCGGCCATGCGGGCGTCGCAGGCGCAACTGGTTTCGCTCAGGACTTTGGCAAAGATGCTGTCGCCCATGATGCCGCGCCCCAGGGGGCTACACATGGTCTTGCCCAGTTGGTGGCCGTAGTTCTCGCGCAGGCCGTCGGCGGCTGCTGCCTCGTTCAGGCGCTTGGCTTCGAGGATGAAGCGGAGGTCTTCGAGTGGTTCGGTCGTGGCAAACTCGTAGACTTTGGCCAACGACAGGGAGGCAGCCTCCTCCTCTCCCTTGCAAGGCGTAGCCTTCTCACGGCCCTCATGGGTCGGGGCAGGGCTGTTCTCTACGAAGTGAGTGTGACTGCCCTTGATGGTAGCCTCCTGCTGGCGCCCGTCCTTGGCTGTGACCAGGGCGTGGATGTAGAGTTTGTCGGGGTCTTGCTCCTCCAGTTCGATGGCGATGCGGTCTTCTGCCATATAGCGCTTGGCAGCCTCAAGGTCGTCAGGGGTGCAGTCGCGCAGCACCTCCAGTCCCAGGCACGACTTGCCTCCGATGGCTCCCAGGGCGACGGCGATGGGCAGGCCTATCATGCCGCCCGTTCCGGGAATGCCCACGCCCATGGCGTTCTTCAGTATATTGGCGCTCAGACGCAGGCGGATGCGCTGCGGCCGTTCGCCCAGCAGTTCAGTGGCCCGTGCCACACAAAGGGCTACCGCCATAGGCTCGGTACAGCCTATGGCGGGAACCACTTCACGGTGAATCAGACGGAGGATGTCCTCACGTTCCTGGTCGGTCAGCATGGGTGACGGGGGTTAGCGTTCAACGATGGTGGCCGTGCCCATGTAGCCCTGATAGAGGATGCTGATGTTGCCGTCGCTGATGACGTACTGCTTGAAGCCTTCCTCGTCCTCCTCGCCTGTCTCGCGGATGCTGTAGCCGGCCTCCGAGTAGTAGTCGAGAATGGTCTGCTCGTCCAGGCCGTCGTCGTAGAAGAAGGTGATAGCCACTACCCGTCCGTCGGCCACGCTGAGTGCAAAGCCGGTGAGGTAGGGGTTCTCCTCCATCGAGGCCATGTACATGCCGGCCATTTCCATGAAGGCATCTTCGTAGCCGTCGAGGATGTCGTCAATGTCCTTGCCGAGGAACATCTGCGTAATCTGCTGCGGCTCCATCTCGTCGAACGGATTGGTGATTTCGGGCTCATCGGGCACGTTGGTCGGGTTTGTGTAGGTGACGAGCGTGTTGCCCGTGACGGTGATGACGAGGGTGGCCTCCTCCAGTTTCGGCGCGTTCCCGTAGGTGCAGACGACGATGGTGTCGGGTACGGCGTAGGCGTCCTCTTCATCGTTGGTGTAGATGGTCTCCTGGCGGTCGTAGAAGGTGTAGCGGGCGGCGAAGTAGGCCTGGATGTCCTCAGCCGTGAAGGCGCCGTCGTTCAGCACCTCGTTGACGGCGTACACCTTGTTGTTCTCCTGATTGACCATGAAGGTGAGGGCGGCTACGTTGCCCTGCTCGAACATGTACATGTAGATGCCGTTGGCGGACATCATGGGCTCGCCGTACTTCTGGAGCATGGCGTTGAGGTTCATGTCGACGGCTTCGGCATAGTTGGGGAAGTCGATGGTCTTGCCGGGTTGGTCGGGCTTGCTGGGATTCTCCTTGTTGGGGTCTTCGTTCTCGTCGTCACCGCAGGAGGTGACGCCCAGCGTGAGGGTGGTTGCTGCGAGCAGCATCAGAAGGTACTTTTTCATCTTTTTGTTTTGTTAATGGATTAATAAATAAATGGTTTGACTTTATCTTCTTCGTATTTTAGTAGTTCTGTGATAGCGACTTGTTGTAGCGAATGGCGTTGGCCGGAAAGGGCATGACCCAGAGCGGCGAAGTGGGCGAGAGGCGGTAGGTGCCGTTCGTGCCGAGGCGGTGGCTGACGGTGCGGGCGTAGGCGGGTTCGCTGTTCCAGCGTTTTACGTCGAGGTAGTTGAAGGGCGTGGCCAGGCACTCTATCCACTTGGCGCGCTGCAGCAGGCTCATGGCTTCGGCCTCGTCGGTGATGCCACGGGTGGCAAAGGGTTCATAGTTCTCCACACGCAGGGCGCGAACCTGGTCGACAAGCGCCAGGCCTTCGGTCGTCCGTCCCGTGCGAATCAGGCATTCGGCAGCCACGTAGCGGAGTTGTTCGCTGGTCAGGCCGTAGACGTTGCACTGCGCGCTCCAACCCATGTACATCAGCACACCGTCCAGGCCCGAGTAACTCTTGCCGTAGGCGGCATCCCATCCGCTGGGTGTGTCGTAGAGGCGCACGTAGTCGCCCGGCTCGAACAGGGTGGCCGTCTCCAGCGTGAGCATGGCCGTCGTGGGGCTGACGCGGATGCCGGCTCCACCCATGTAGAGGAAGTTGTTCGGGGTCGACTGGTCCTGTGTCCAGGTGCCTGTGGCCTTGATGGCCGAGCGGTCGAACATCTGCGGGCGCAGCCGGATGGCTTCTTGGGCGTAGGGCAGGGCCTCGGCATAGCGCTTCATCTGCAGGAGCACCACGGCCCGCACGGCATTGCCCCAGGCGCGGTCGCCCCGCATGACCATGTTGCCGCGGTCGGCAGGCAGTTGGGCGATGACTTCGTCGCTGACGTCCCGGAGGATGCGGTCGTAGACCTCGGCCAGCGACAGTTTGGTCTTCTCTTCCGTCACCTCAGTGCTGGTGACGTAGGCAATGCCGCCCTGCTCGGCGGCTGTGGCAGGGTCGTACTGCCGGGCATAGATGCCGACGGCCAGCCAGTGGAGGTAGGCCCGCATGACGCGTGCCTCGGCCACGAGCGACGGTTTGCGCCCCTCGTCGCCCGTGGCTTCGTCCATCATGTTGACGACGGTGTTCATGTAGTTGATGTACTGGTAGAGGCTGTTGTAGCGGTCGTCGCTGGGCGTGAGTGTGGCGCGGTCGACGCTCTCGTCGTAGGCCATGTAGGCGTACTTGCAGGTGTTCTTCTGGCTGAGCACGCTGCTCACCTGGTCGAACATGCCCAGCGTCTCGCCGCAGACGATGCCCAGGTCGTTGGCCGGCAGTTCGCCCACCTGGTATTCCTGGTTGAGCAACAGTTCCAGTTCGCCCACGGTGGACAGCGTCACCTTGCCCTTTGGCACGATGTCCAACTGGCGTTCGCATCCCGTCGGAAGACAGAGCGTCCAGAGGAGGCAGAGTGCACAGAGCACGGTGCGCGTGGCTGATGCCGTTCGGTGTAGAATAGGTTTATGCCGCATAACTTTCAATCTTCAATCTTCAATTTTTAATCTTCAATCTTTAATCTTCAATTTAGAACGTTGCCTGCACGCTGAACGTGTAACTGCGCGGCGTGCGGAGCATGGACGTGCCCGTGACGGGGCTGCATGCCTCGGGGTCGACGTCGAGTTTATTGCGTGTCCAGGTGCACAGGTTGTTGACCTGAGCACGCAGGCGCAGGTTTTGCAGGTGAAGCCGCTTGCAGACGTCCTTCGCAAACTCGTAGCCGACCACCACGTTGCGCAGTTTCATGTAGTCGGCCGGCACGACGTTGGCGTCGGCATACTGCCCGTTGCCCACGACGTTGGTGCTGCCCGCATAGCCGTTGGCCGGATAGCGGTCGCTGTCGGGGTAGAGCCAGTAGTTGAGGTAGGCCTCGGGCACGGCGTCCACGACGGAGAGGCTGGCGTAGCCGTATTGCGAACCGTCGGCTGTCCAGTCTTCGGCGCGTGCCCGCATGACGTGGCCGCCGTAGTAGGCCAGCATGGCTGTCAGCGTGAAGCCGCGCCAGGTGAGTTGGGGCATAAGCGAGGCCGACACCTTCGGGTCGAGGCTTCCGCTATAGACGACGTCGGCCGGGGTGAACTCCTCGTTGTCGGTGTCGGCCAGGTGGAGTTGTCCGTTAGCGTCCGTCCAGCCGAAGTATTGCAGGCCGTCCTTCATCTGCATGCCGGCGAAGCGGTAGGAGAAGAGCGAGTGGACGGGGTAGCCCTCGTGGAGCGTCCAGGGCATGAGGGCCTCGGCGCCCGTGGTGGGCGCGTGGTTGACGGAGGTCACCTTATTCCTGTTATACGCAATGGAGAGGGAGGCGCTGATGCCCAACTGGTTGCGGTTCTTGGGACGCAGAATGTCGCCGTTCAGTTGCAGTTCCACGCCGTTGTTGCGCATGCATCCGTTGTTGATGGTCAGCGACGTCCAACCCGTCGTGGGGTCGAGGTCGGTGGTGGTCAGCAGGTCGCTGCCCTGCTTGCGGTAGACGTCGAAGGCACCCGTCAGGCGTCCGCCCCACAGGGCAAAGTCGACGCCCACGTTCAGCGAAGCCGTCTTCTCCCAGCGCAACTGGTCGTTGGGGGGCGTGTTCAGCGTGGCCACGCGGGCACCGTTGATTTCGTTCACGCCCACGGTGGCCGTAAGGTACGACGAGAAGTCCTGGGCGATGTTGCCCGTCAGACCGTAACTGGCGCGCAGTTTCAGGGCGTCCACCCAGTCGACGTCCTTCATGAACCGCTCGTTCTCGATGTTCCAACTGCCGCCCACCGACCACAGCGGACGTCCGCGGAACTTGGGGTCGGCACCGAACAGGTCGGCCTTGTCGACACGCGCCGAGACGGAGGCCACGTAGCGGCTGTCGTAGGTGTAGTTGGCGTTGCCGTAGATGCTGTAGAAGCGGTGGAGTACGTCGCTGGTCGTGTAGTCGGTGCCCTCGGGAGCGCCGTACATCGAGTAGAACTTGCCCAGGGCCGACGTCTGGCCGCTGATGTCCTTCAGTTGTCCCAGGTTCGTCTGTCCCATGTTGTTCGTCTGCGAACGGTCGTCGTAACCCAGCATGACGTTGTTGGCCGACTTGAAGTGCGACTCGCGGAACTCGAAGCCGGCCAGGGCCTCCAGGTTGTGCTTCTCCTTCAGTTCGCGGGCATAGTCGGTCTGTGCGCGGAAGGTGTAGTAGGCCCCCTCCGAGGTGCTGCTGCGCAACAGGCCGCCGTCGGGCAGGTAGTGGGTGCCGTCGGTCGCGGTGTAGAGGTTGTAGAGATGGCGCATGTCGTAGGATTCGGCTTCGCTGTAGGCCTCACTCTTCGAGTAGATGTCCTCGTACTGGAACATGCCGCTCACCGACCATCCCTTCAGCAGGTCGGCACGGGCGTGGACGTAGGAGCGGATGTTCGTCTCGCGCCGGTTGTTGAAGTTGCGCCGAACCTCGTCCAGGAGGTTGAAGGCCTCGCTCTTCAGCCCCAGTGCGGGATTCGCGAGCGACGGTTCCTGAAGGTAGGCTCCGGCCTCCATAGCCGCCGGTGTACCGTCGGCGTTGTACATGCTCCGGTAGGGGGCAAAGGAGTTGGCAGCGGTGTATTCGGAACTGATGTGCGTGCGCTGGCGGTCGTTGATGAGGTTGATGCCGAAGTCCACGCCCAGCCACTTCGTCACCTTGGCGTCGCCCCGGTAACTGAGGGTCAGTGCGCGGTCGTGTTCGCGGGTGCGCCCCAGGTTGTCGCCCTTGTAGTTGACGACGATGCTCGAGTTCAGGAACCGCCCCTGGTTGCGCAGGGCCAGGTTGTACTGGTTGGTTATCAGCGTTCGCTCCACGGCGTCCTGCCACTGGCGTACGTAGTCGTTGCGCCCCAGCAGGGCCAACTGTGTCTCAAGGTTTTCCCTTGAGATCACCCCCGTGTAGTTGTCCATCAGCAGGCGCTGTATGGGGCTCAGCCCGAAGGGGTTCGTCTGGTAGTAACTCAGCACATTCTGGAAGGCCGACTGGTTGGGGTTGTAGCGCACGAACTGGAAGTTGTTGCGTTCGAGTTGGATGAGTTGTTCGGCATTGGCCCAGTGCAGGTCGGCGTAGTCGTTGTGCTCGCTCACTTGCAGGTCGGCGTTGAACTCCACCTCCAGGCGGTCCTTCTGTGCCCGTTTGGTGGTGACGACGATGACGCCGTTCGAGGCCCGTGCACCGTAGATGCTGGCCGCTGCCGCATCCTTCAGCACGGTGATGCTCTCGATGTTGTACGGGTTCACGCTGGACAGACCGCCCTCCACGGGCAATCCGTCCACCACCACCAGCGGATTGGTGGCGGCGTTGAACGACCCCGTGCCGCGAATGGTCAGGGCCGCCTCGCCGCCGTCGCCCATGCCCGTGTCGTAGCCGACAAGGCCGGGCACGCGCCCTTCAAGGTTCGAGATCACGTCGCCCGTGTAGCGCTGTTCCAGGGTCTTGGCGTTGATGAGTTGGTAGGCGCCGGTGGCGTTCTCGCGCTTGATGTTCTGGTAGCCGGTCACCAGCACTTCGTCCATCAGGTTGTCCAGGGTCTCCATCGTCACGGCCAGGAACTTCTCGCCCTTGGCGCTGACGTGCTGGCTGACGGGTTTCATGCCCACGCAGGTGAAGTCCAGCACGGGGTCGTTGCCCTCGACCATGAGGGTGAACTGGCCGTCGACATCGGTGACGGCGCCGGCGTTGGTGCCGCGCAACCGCACGAAGACGCCCGGTAGGGGGCCGCTGTCCTCGTCGATGACCATACCCGTGACGTTGCGCTTCACGAAGCGTGTCTTCTTGCTCGGCCGGCGCAGGACGATGGTCTTCTTCACCAGTTCGTATTCCAGACCGCACTGGGCTACGAGGGTGCGGTTGAGCAGTTGCGACAGGGTGGCGTCGCGGAAGATGCCCGTGACCTTGGGCGCACCGGCGATGACGGCCTTCTGGTAGACAAACTCGTAGCCCGTGCGGCGCGTGATGTCGCGCATGACGGTCTCTATGGCGGCCTCTTCGTAGGTGACGGTGTAGGTCTTTTCGTCTTGGGCCATTGTGGGCAGCGCCACGATGGCCAGGAGACACAGTATCAGGTATTTAAGTGTTTTCACGTTGTCAGTCTTTCAGTGTTCCTATTCTTACGAGTTTTCCCTTCACGCTCACCTTCAGCCCGCCGCTTCCCTTGAGGATGGCAATGACGTCGGCAAAGTCGCCGTAACGTGGAATGCGCCCCATGAATTCGGTGTCGGCAGCCGCCTCGTCCAGGAATTCGTAGTCGAAGTCGTACCAGCGCGAGAGGGTGAGCATGATTTGGCGGAGGGTTTGATTTTCGAAGACGAACTTGCCGTCCTTCCAGCCGGTGACGACCTCCGTGTCGATGTTCTGCACGTTGATGTTGTGCTCCGCCTTGTCGAAGATGGCCTGATGGCCGGGGGTGAGTTGCAACTGGGCGTTGCCGGCTCCGACGGGTTGCATGGCAATGCTGCCGCTGACGAGCGTCGTCTGCACGGTCGTGTCCTCGGCATAGTTGCGCAGGTTGAACTCCGTGCCCAGTACGCTGACGAGCAGGCCGTCGGCTTCCACCTGGAAGGGGTGCTGTTCGTCGCGTGCCACCTTGAAGTAGGCTTCGCCCTCCACCCGTACGCGCCGCACCGGACCGCTGAACGTCTCGGGGTAGACGAGGCGCGACTGGGCATTCAGCCAGACCTCGGTGCCGTCTTCCAGCGTGATGCGGAACTCTCCGCCGCGCGGCGTGACAAGGGCGAGTGTAGAGGCGGCTCCGTCCTCGGATTCCTCCGTTCTCGGCCTGCCGCTTGCGTCGGATGTCCCGTTCGTCGTGAGGCTGGGAGCAGGAGCGGGAAGGCTGCCGTCGAGTTCAACGATTCGTCCGTCGGGGTAGGTGAGGGTGGCCCTCATTTCGCCTGCCCTGATGTCGAATGCCTCGGCTACATTCGCCTCGCGCATATTATTATATAGGTATAAAGAGGCAAACACACCCGTCAGCAGGACGAAGGCCACGACGGCTGCCACGCGCAGGAAGGCCGGACGGCGGTAGAAGGGGCGCACCCGACCGATGCGGGCCTGCATCTCAGCCAGCGGACGGGCGACGTTGACGGCCTGCCGCCGGGCATATTCGCGCTGCAGGAAGTCCTCGTCCGTCGTCTGCCGGTAGAGCCGTTCGTGGGCTTCATCGGCCTCGCGCCAGGCACGCAAAGCCTCGTCCTCTTCTGGTGTGAGGGTGCCGAGGATGGATTTCAGGAGCAGGGAAATCATGGCCGTAATATCAAAATGTCGTAATCTCGCATCCCGAACCTCATTCTCACTTCGTCAGCCCGTTGAGGTATTCCACCAGTTCGGGGTCGGACGGCCGCTTGGCATCTTGGTTCAGCACCGTGCCGTCGGGGCCGAGGACGAAGAAGCGGGGAATGCCCGTGATGGCCAGGGCCTCGGACAGCGTCTTGCTGGCTTCGGCATCGAGGATGAACTGCGCCCAGGCGGGTTTGTCCTTCTCCAACTTGGCTTCCCAGGCCTGGCGGTCGCTGTCCATCGACAGACTGACGAACTGCAACTTCTCGTTGCCCTTCATCTCCTCCACCAGTTTCTCCACGAAGGGAATCTCCTTGCAGCAGGGGCCGCACCAGGTGGCCCATACGTCGATGTAGGTGTACTTGCCCTGCAGGCTGCGGATGGACACCTTCGAGCCGTCGAGGCGCTCCAGTGCGATGTCGGGAATCTGCTGGCCCTCCATGTTCTGCACGGTCTTGTTGTACTCCGTTTCGAAGGCCTTGATGTACTCGGGGAAGTCCTTCGCAAATTCCTGATAGCGGGCCCAGAAGGCGTCCTTGCCCGTCTCGTGGTCGCCGTAGGCAAAGAAGGTGTTGGGGATGAGGTAGGCCAGTTGCTTGCGGAACTTCTGGTTGGTGACGACGGAGTCAGCCACGTCCATCTGGGCGATGCAGTAGGCCGAGTAGTCGCCCTTGAAGGTCGGTTCGGGTGCGGTCACGGCATGGCCCAGCCACAGGATGCTGTTCATAGCCCGGTAGTCAATCTCGCTGTTGGGGTCGATGGTGGCAATGAGTTCCTTGTATTCGGGGTAGTCGCTCTCCTTGCAGCCCTCCTCGTAGGCTTGGTCGCCCAGGATGCGAATCTTCATGCCCGTGTACTGGGCGTTGCAGAGTTGGGTGTAGTAGTCGCGCAGCGTCTGGTCCTTGATGGCACCGATTTTCTCCATAGCCGTTGCGTGGCGCTCATCGGCCGTCTTGCGCTCGTCGGCCGGCGTCATGCCTTGCATCGAGAAGAGGTCGTTGGCCTGTGCCATAGCCGAGACGGCCTCGCTCAGGTCGGCATTGTCGCCGCTGAAGGTGCACTGGAACGTGCCGTCCTCCTGCTCCACGAAGTCCAGGCGCGTGGTCTTCCCCTTCTGCAGGTGGGCACCGAAGAGGTCCTGGCCGATCATCACCTCCACGTCGGCCACGCCGTCGGGCAGGTCGATGTCGAAGGTGTACTCGCCCGTCAGCGAATCCGCCACCAGGTCAATGACTTGTGCCTCGTACAGATTGCCGTCGGGCAGGTAGTTGACGGCAAAACTCTGGTCGGGAGTCAGGAACTTCACCTTGCCCGTCAGCAGGGCACCGTTGTTGTTCGTGTTGCAGGCAGCCAGCAGCACCACTGCCAGCAGGGAAGCGAAGTGCTTCGCGATTTTCTTGCTTGTTCGTGTCATGTTTTGTAGTTCTTGGTTTGTTACACTTTGTTTGTATATACGCAAAGGGTCGCAAAAAAGGAACCTTCCGGCTGCATTTTTTTCACATCCGACGACCGCATCATATTCCGCGTTTTAGAAGATTACTAATCTTATCGACGTAAGATTACTAATCTTATGGCCGTAAGATTACTAATCTTATTTCGCAATCATCGGTATGTGTTTTTTTCGGGCTTGCGCTATGCTGCTTTTTTCTTTCTTAAAAAGGTCAGGGCCAGGCACAGGAGCACCGGGAAAAGGGAGGCCGCCAGAAGGCCGGTGCCGATGCCCTCCTCCTGATTGCCCGAGAAGATGCCGACGAACGAGGGACCGAGCGTGCCGCCGACGTCGCCCGCCAGGGCCAGCAGGGCAAAGAGGGCCGTACCGCCACCTGCCACGCGCCCCACGGACAGGCTGATGGTGCCCGGCCACATGATGCCCACGGACAGACCGCTGAGCATGCAGCCCGCAAGGGCCAGGTGGGGCAGGGGGGAGAGGGCGGCTGTCAGGTAGCCGATGAGGCACAGGATGCCCGACCAGGTCATGAACTTCGCCAGGTCCACCTGATCGCCCCGCCTGCCGTACCACAGGCGGCCAAGCCCCATGCAGAAGGCAAAACCGCAGGGCCCGAAGAGGTCGCCCGTGGCCTTGTCGACGTGCAGCGAAGCCTCGGCAAAGGCCGACGTCCACTGGGCCATGGAACTCTCGGAGGCTCCGGCGGCAATCATCAGCAGGAAGAAGAGCCAGAAGACGGGCACGCGGAACAGTTGCCCCATGCTTTTGCTCTCGCCCTCGCGGACGATGGGCTCGATGGGGCAGGTGCTGAAGTTGTAGATGTTCAGCAGCGGCACCAGCGACCAGACGGCGGCCAGCCAGCGCCAATGCTCCACCCCGAAGAGGCTGAAGAAGAGCGTGGAACCGAGGATGACGCCCACCGCGCCCCAGCAGTAGAAGGAGTGGAGCAGGCTCATCATCGACTCCTTGTTGGGGAAGGGGCAGGCCTCGATGATGGGGCTGCACAGCACCTCGATGAGGCCGCTGCCCACGGCGTACAGCGTCACGCACACCAGGATGCCCACGAGCGGATTGGCAAAACAGTCGGGCAGGAAGACCAGCCCGAGCAGGCCTGCGGCCGACGTAACCTCGGACAGGACGATGCTCCGCCGGTAGTCGATGTCCGGGAACTTGGCGCAGAGGAAGTCCACGCACAGTTGCACGACGTAGAAGACCGCCGGAATCAGCGCCAGCGAAGACAGCGGTATGCCGTACTGCCTGTGGAACATCACGAACAGCAGCGGCGCAAAGTTGGCCGTGATGGCCTGCGTAACAAACCCCAAATAGCAGGCCCATTTCGTCCTGCTGTAATCACTCGTCACCCTCGGTTTCAGTATGTTTTCTTTTGTCATATCTCTATAACGTTTTTCGCTTCCGCCGCCATCAGCATACTCCCATTCTCTTCTTCCATCGCGGGATAGGCCACTTTCATCTCGCCCAATGCGCTGTTCCGATAGTTCAGATACATCGCCTTGGCCATCTCGCTCATCACGCGCTTATAGAACTGCTCATCCTCAAACAGTTTGGAGAATGCATCCATCTGTTCCATGTAGCACTTCTGAGCCACCTTGTCGAATTCCTTGGGGAAGATGCTGGTCTCGAACATCTGAGCATCGTTGTTCTTGGCCTGTTTTTTCAGCGTCTTGCTGCTACGAACCATCTTGTCGTAAATGGTTTCTACGATGACCCTGTCTGCCTCTGTGAACTTGCCCGCATACATGATGTTGATTTTCTCAATAATATTCGTCAGCAGGTCTGTCTTCACTTCAGGCTTCTTGCCCTGCGTACCCTTTTCCGGGTTCACCGTCTTGTCTTTTTCCGTAGGTTTCAGTTCGATGGCACCAGAGAAGGTTTCCGTCAGTTTGTTATTGATTAAGGCTAACTTATTGTTCAAGTCCACCTTCTCATGTGGTCTCTTGGGAATGATGCGATAGAAGAATTCGGCAAAGATATAGGTCTTATACAGTTCTCTGTCGAACGTGCGCACCACCTGTGCCATATAGGCATAGAAGCGGATGAAGTTCTTCAGTAGTGAGCGCACCTTGAACTGCTCGTCTTCCACCAGAGTCTCGTATGCTTGCAAAGCAGGCTTCAATGCAGATGCCAACTTGCCCATATCCTTGTCGCCCTGTTTCCGTTTGGCATAGAGTTGATACACCTTCTCCTCGTCATCTGTATTCCACAGGTGATACTTTTTCAACTCTGTATCGTATTCATACACTACATTCACATCCACTGCATCGCTCAGCAGCGTCTCTTCATAGAACGGCTGAAACGATTTCTTGATGTCGTCTGCCGTATTGATAAAGTCCAGAATATAGGTGTCCGTCTTTCCCTTGTGACTCCGGTTCAGTCTCGATAGTGTCTGCACAGCCTTCACGCCTCGCAACTTCTTGTCTACAAACATCGTATGCAGCAGCGGTTCGTCGAAGCCTGTCTGATACTTATCTGCCACTATTAGCACGTTGTACATGTCGCTGTTGAAGAACAACGGCAGTTGTTTCTCCGATATCTTCTGGTCATCAGTGCTGTTCAACTTGCTCTCTGTATATTCCTCACCCTGATATTTCACCGTGCCAGAGAATGCAATCAGCGGTCGGACATCATCGTAGCCTTTCTTTTTACAGTATTCTTTCAACAGGAACAGATACCTGACGGCATGGGCTCGTGATGGAGAGACAATCATCGCCTTCGCCTGTCCGTCAATCTTCGAGAGGGTGATCTCGCGGAGTTTCTCCACCATCACCTCCACCTTCTGCTGCAACACAAAACCATGCGTGTCGTGATAGTGCTTGATAGCCAGCGTGGCAGGAATCTCCTCAAACTCAGGATTCTCCGATATGGCCTTGGCAATCTCGTAACTCGTCTCGATGGTGGTGTAGTATTTCAGTACATCAAGGATAAAGCCCTCATCGATGGCCTGTCGCATACTGTAATGGTGGAAAGCGTCGTAAGTACCATCTGCTTTCATCACACCAAAGGTTTGCAAGGTCTTGGGCTTGGGTGTAGCAGTAAACGCATAGAAGAAGAGATTCTTATGCTTTCCCTGCGACAACAGCGTCTCCGTCATCACGTCCATGCTGTCCCTCAATTCCTCTTCCGTCTTTTCTTCCCATGCAGCCATCTCGCGCAGCGCCTCATCGGTGTCTGCCAGTGCCTCTTTCAGTTTCTCTGCACTCTTTCCGCTCTGCGAACTATGTGCTTCGTCAATCACGATGGCAAAGTTCTTCTGGGCGTGTCCGTCCAGTTCCTTGTAAATCAGCGGGAAGCGATGAATCGTCGTAATGATGATGCGCTTCTTGTCGTTGATAGCATCCTTCAGTTTCGAGGAGTTGTCGCTATCGGTAATCGTCTCAATCTGTCCCAGTTTGTGGTCGAATCCAAGAATCGTGTCTTGCAACTGATTGTTCAGAATCCTTCGGTCAGTCACCACAAATACTGACTGGAACATTTCTTTATCTTCCTGATTGTGTAGCGAGGCCAACCTGTAGGTGAGCCAGGCAATAGAGTTCGACTTACCACTACCCGCACTATGTTGCAGCAACCAACTCTTTCCCTCTTTTTGTGCCTTTGTGTCAGCCACTAGTTTCTCCACCACATCCAACTGGTGATAGCGTGGGAAGATAATCTTCCGAGACTCTGTTGTCACCTTCTTGCCATTCACCAACTTCACCTTCTTCTCCACCTGCAGGCTGATATAGCGTTGCAGCAGCGAGAGCAGCATATCCCTGCGCAGCACCTTCTCCCACAGATAACTTGTTGGGTAGCCGTCTGGATTCTCTGGGTTGCCGCCGTCACCGATGTTACCTGCGCCGTTGCTCCCTTGGTTGAAAGGCAGGAAGAAGGTTTGTTCGCCCTTTAGTTGAGTGGTCATAATCACCTCATCCAAATCCACGCCAAAGCAGGCCAATATACGATTATTAAACTGAAACAGCGGCTCCTTGGGGTCGCGGTCGTACATATATTGGTGACGTGAGTTCTCAACCGTCTGCCCTGTAAACTGGTTCTTCAGTTCCAATGCCACCACTGGGATGCCGTTCACCGACAGCACCATATCTATGGAGTTCTTGTTCTCTGTCGAATAGAAGAACTGGCGCGTTTCTGTCAAAATGTTCGCCCGATATTTCTCCACCAGTTCCTCGTTCAGACCTGATGCTGGTTCGAAATAGACGAACTTCAGCCCGA
>JAFSXQ010000177.1 GCA_017444005.1 Bacteroidaceae bacterium
GAGTTGAAAGTTGAGAGTTGAAAGTTGAGAGTTGAAAGTTGAGAGTTGAAAGTTGAGAGTTGAAAGTTGAGAGTTGAAAGTTGAGAGTTGAAAGTTGAAAATTGAAAAACGAAAATTGACGATGATGAATACGAAAAGAATGTTCCTCCTGCTGGTTGCGCTCGTCGGCGTAGCCCAACTTTCAATTTTCCGCTCGGCTTTGCCGCTTGGCTCGTCCAAGAATATTCAATTTTCAATTACGTCCTGCGCCGTTGCCCAGGAACTGAAGGCCAAAGTCGTGGTGAACACGGCACAGGTCTCGAATACCAAGAAGGAGGTCTTCGATGCCCTGCGCGAGAAGGTGGAGGCCTTCCTCAACGACCACAAGTGGACCGACCTGAACTTCCGCGAGAACGAGAAGATAGAGTGCAACTTCAACATTACGGTCAACAGTTGGGACGAGGGCGGAAGCATGATAAAGTCCACCCTGCTGCTCACCAGCAGCCGCCCCGTCTTCAACAGTTCGTACAACACCACCGTCTACAGCACGCGCGACGCCGACTTCCAGTTCACCTTCCAGACCACCGACCAACTGGAGTGGAACCCCGAGTACGTCGACAACAACCTCACGGCCATGCTGGCCTACTACGCCTACATGGTCATCGGGTACGACATGGATTCGATGTCGCCCCTGGGCGGGACGCCCTACCTGCAGACGGCGGAGAACATCGTCACCAACGCACAGAACCTGGGCTTCCCCGGCTGGTCGTCGTTCAGCGATTCGAAGAACCGCTTCGGACTGCTCAACGACTACCTTGACGGCTCGATGGAGGACTACCGCCAACTCGTCTATAAGTACCACCGCGAGGGCCTCGACCAGATGGCCGACAATGCCGACAACGGACGGAAGGCCGTAGCCGAGGCCCTGAACTTGCTGGACGCTGCCAAGAACGCACGGACCATGAGCCAACTGCCCACCCTCTTCACCGAATACAAGCGCGACGAACTGGTGAACATCTTCAGCGGACACGGAACGAGCGACGAGAAAGAGGCCGTCTACGACATTTTGTTTGGTATCAACACATCCCTGAACGAATACTGGGAAAAGCTTAAGAAATAAATGCTGCAATCCCTGAACATACGGAACTACGCACTCATCGACCACCTGGACATCGACTTCGAGAACGGCTTCTCGGTCATCACCGGGGAGACGGGTGCGGGCAAGTCCATCCTGCTCGGCGCCATCGGCCTTCTGCTGGGCCAGCGGGCCGACCTGAAGATGATTAAGGCCGGCGAGCAACGCTGCACCATCGAGGCCCGCTTCGACCTTTCCAACTACAACTTCGCGGAGTACTTCGCTGCCCACGAACTGGACTTCGACGGCACGGAGTGCATCATCCGCCGCGAACTGACGGCCTCCGGCAAGTCGCGCGCCTTCATCAACGACACCCCCACCTCGCTCAGCGAACTGAAGGAACTGGGCGAACAACTGATAGACATACACAGCCAGCACCAGAACCTGCTGCTGAACAAGGAGAACTTCCAGATGCAGGTGCTGGATGCCGTAGCCGCGGACAGCACGCTGCTGGACCAGTATCGCCGGCAGTTCAAGGCTTATCAGCAGGCCCGAGCCGACTACGAACAGGCCCGCGCCCAAGCCGATAGCGACCGCAGCGAGCAGGACTACATGGAGTTCCAGTTCCAGCAACTCGCAGAGGCGCATCTCGCGGAAGGCGAAGAGGAAGAACTCGAGCAGGAACTGTCGACGCTGGAACATGCCGAGGACATCAAGTCGACGCTCTATCAGAGCCAGGCCTTGCTCGAGAACGACGAGGCGGGCCTTGTCGGTCAACTACGCGATGCACAGCGGCAACTGGGCAACATCGCCAGCGTCTACGCTCCGGCCCAGGAGTTGGCCGAGCGGCTGGACAGTTGCTACATCGAACTCCGCGACATTGCCACCGAACTGTCCGATGCGGTGGAGCGCATCGACTACGACCCCGAACGGCTGGCCCTGGTGAACGACCGCATCACGCTATTGCACAGCCTGAAGCAAAAGTTCCATGTCGAAGACGTTCAGCAACTTATCGCCCTGCGCGAAGACCTGCAGCAACGTCTCTCGCTCATCGGGAACAGCGACGAGCAACTGCGCCAGATGCAGGAGCACATCGCCACGCTCGAGGCCGGACTTCGGCAGACGGCCCAGGCCCTCTCGCAGAAGCGAAAGACCGCTGCCGCAAAGGTGGAGAAGGAAATGTGCCAGCGGCTCGTCCCACTGGGCATGCCCAACGTACAGTTCCAGGTCGACATCAAGTCCGACAACCCCTTCGCAGCCAACGGGTGCGACCGAGTGACGTTCCTGTTCACGGCCAACAGGAACACCCCTCTGCAACCCCTGTCGCAGGTGGCCAGCGGTGGTGAAACGGCCCGACTGATGCTGTCGCTAAAGGCCATGATAAGCGGCGTGGTGAAGTTGCCCACCATCATCTTCGACGAGATAGACACCGGAGTGTCGGGCCACATTGCCGAGAAGATGGCCGACATCATGCAGGAGATGGGAGCCAGCCACCGGCAGGTTATCTCCATCACGCACCTACCGCAGATAGCAGCCAAGGGCAGTCAGCACTACCGCGTCTACAAGACCGACGACGCAGAAGGCACCACCAGCCACATCGTGCGCCTCAGTCGGGAGGAGCGCGTGGAGGAACTGGCCCGCATGCTCTCGGGCAGCACGCTCACACAGGCCGCCATCGACAATGCAAAAGCACTTTTGAAGATTGAAGATTAAAGATTGAAGACCGAGCATGAAATACATACTTAGCACACTGTTGCTCCTGCTGTCCGTCGCTTTGCAGGCGGCTCCCAAATGGGCGAAGACAGCCACGAAGAGCATGGCCACACTGTATGCCCTGCAGCAACGTGGCGACACACTGAAGGCCAACGCCTTCTTCGTAGAACCCCTGGGCACGCTGGTGGCTCCCTTCAAGCCCATCCAGCAGGCCCGGCAGGCGTGGGTCGTCGATGCCGGCGGCAAGCGCTACGAGGTCAGCCGCATCCAGGGCTTCAACTCCACCTACGACGTCGTCCGGCTGCAGGTGGCAGATGTCAAGAAGATGCCTGCCCTGCCCATCGTCACCGAGGCTGCCAACAGCGGACAGGTGGTATTCACCATGCCGCAGGCCAAGGCCGACCAAGTGACCCAGGTGGAGAAGGCCGGCGAACAGGCCTACTACACGCTGCAGTCCGCAGCCGCACCCGACCAAGCGGGCACACCCGTAGTGGACGAGGCGGGGCGCATCGTGGGCATGTTACAAGCCCCCGTCACCATTGCCAACGCTCCCAACTATGCCCTCGACATCCGATTTGTAGAGGCACTGACCATCCGGCCCATCGATGCTAACCACGCCGACCTGCGCCAATGCGCCATTCCCAAGCAGTTGCCCGCCGACGCGGAACAGGCCGTCAGTTTCCTCTATCTGGCTGGAAACCTTCCGGCCAGCGAGCGCCTGTGTTACACCGACGATTTCATTCAGGCCTTCCCCGACAACCCAGCCGGTTACATCCAGAAGGCGGATGCCCTCGTGGAGCAGGGCAACTATGCCACGGCCTGGCAGACCTACGAGCAGGCTCTTGCCGACAAGCAACTCGCCCACCCCGACGAGGTCTACTATGCCCGGTCGCGCGCCATCTACAGCAAGGCCCTCAGCGGCGACACCCTTGCCGCCGAGGGCTGGACGCTCCAGCAGGCACAGACCGACATCGCGCAGGCCCTGCAACTCAACAGCCAACCGCTCTACACCCTGCAACAGGGGCATCTCTTCTATGCCCAGAAGCAATACGAGCAGGCCTACACGTGCTTCATGGCACTGACACAGTCGCCCATGCGCTCGGCCGAAATGTTCCTCTACGCCTGGCAGTGCCAGCAGCAAATGGGTGCCGACAAGGAAGCCCTGCTGGCCCTGAACGACAGCGCGATGGCCTTCTTCACGAAGCCCTACAACGTAGCCGCTGCACCGTACATCTACCTGCGTAGCAACACGTTGTACGACATGGGGCGCCTGCGCGAGGCCATCAACGACCTCAACGAGTACGAGCATATCGTGCAGGGGCGCGGACTGAACGCCCAGTTCTATTACCAGCGCGAACAGATGGAGGTGGCCACGCGCATGTACGGACCGGCCGTCAACGACATCCAGCGAGCCATACAACTGGCCCCCGACGAACCGCTGTTCCGTGCCGAATCGGCCTCCCTGTTCATCCGGCTCAACGACCTCGACAACGCCATCCTGGAATGCAAGCGGGCCATAGAACTCGACGCCAGCCTCTCCGACGCCTACCGCCTGTGGGGCATCTGCTTGCGCGAGAAGGGCGACAAAGCCGCAGCGCGCGAACAGTTACAACGGGCCAAGGACCTGGGCGACACGCTGGCCGAAAAAATCCTCAACGAACTATGACGCTGGTGGCAGTGAGTGGCGGAGCCGATTCGGTTGCCCTGCTGCGTATGTTGCACGAGCAGGGGACTGACATTGTGGCCCTTCACTGCAACTTCCATCTGCGTGGCGAAGAGTCGGACCGCGACGAGCAGTTCGTCACCGGCCTGTGTCGGCAACTCGCCATTCCTCTGCACGTCAAGCACTTCGACACACGAGACTATGCCGCCGCACAGCACATCAGCATCGAGATGGCTGCGCGCGAACTGCGCTATGCGTGGTTCGAGGAGATGCGTCAGCAACTGGGAGCCGACGACGTTGCCGTCGCCCATCACCGCGACGACCAGGCGGAAACGGTGCTCCTGAACCTCATCCGGGGCACGGGCCTTCGCGGCCTGGCCGGCATGCACGAGCGCAGCGGACACATCGTACGCCCCTTGCTGAACCTGAGCCGACGGGACATCCTCGACTATCTCGCGCGAATCGGGCAGGACTACATTACCGACTCCACCAACCTCGAGCACGATGCCCTGCGCAACCGCATCAGGTTGGAGGTCATGCCTCTCCTGCAACAGATTAACCCACAGGCCGCCAGTCACATAGCGGAGGCTGCCCAACACGTGGCCGAGGCCCTGCCCTACTACCTGCGAGGCGTGGACATGAGCACCGACCTCACCCCCACCACGCTCCACGAACGCCTCCACGGGCTGGGCTTCACCCCCGCACAGGAGCAACAGATGTGGCAAAGCCAACGTTCGGGAGCCACCTTCGAGAGCGCCACCCATCGCGCCACGTTCAGTCAGGGCCGGCTCGAGGTGGAGGAGAAGTCGGCACAAGAGCCCGCCCCCACCCTCTCGACACGGATCATCGAAGTCCAAGAGCCGCTCGCATGGGTGACACGTGAGGCATTGACCGATGCCACGTGTGCCATCGACGCCCGCCTCGTGAGGCGTGGGCTCACGCTACGCATGGCGTTGCCCGGCGACCGCTTCCGTCCCTTCGGCATGAAGCGCGGTACCCGCCTCGTCAGCGACTTCCTGGCCGAGCGCGGTCTGTCCGTCTTCCAGCGCCGGCGCCAACGGCTCGTCTGTCACGGCGACGACATCGTCTGGGTCGTAGGCCACCGCATCGACGACCGTTTCCGCATCACCGCTGACACAAAAGAAATCATGGAGATAAAAATTAAATATTGAAGAACATACTAACTGACAACATGATGAAACGTTACACACTATTTCTGTTCCTGCTCCTGACAGCAGCCTTCGGTGCGAAAGCACAGAAGGTCAGCGTCAAGTGGGAGTTGAGCGACAAAGACAACCTGTCGGCAAACACCATCACCGGCGACGATTCCAACATTCTGTCCGCGACCTTCACACAATGGTCAGGTATTGCAAAAGTTGAGACCATGAAGGGCGGCAATGCTGACGCAGGGTACACCAACCCCAGTTACTCGCCCTATTTCACTCAGTTCTACGTGACAACCAGGAACACCTCCAGAACCAAGGGGCAGAGCATCACCTTCACCGTGAAAACACCCACAGGCCACACGTTCAAGCCCACGCGCATCTCCTTCGATGCCGCCAAGTGCGGAACAGACGGCGGCAACTTCGACGTCTGCACAAAGTTAGGGAGCAACTCGGAACTGCCTTTCGCCACCACACAGGTCCCCCTGCGCAACAAGGCTGCCGACGGCAATCCCAACGGCTACAGCCACCATGAGTACACCGTCAGCGATGTGCTGGCCGAGGGCGTCGACTATCAGGTTACGCTATACATTTATAATATTAATGGCGTGGACGACGCCAACCCCAAGGCCATCGCCTTCCGCAACGTGGTGGTCGAGGGCGTAGTGGACGAACCCATATACAGCGCCGAGCACTACATCACCGATGCGACATTCACCACCAAAGCCGGCGAGACGCTATCCATGATGGCATTGGTGAAGGGCCTGAAGAACGGGCAGCAGGCCAGTTATCCCGACCTGCTGTATGGCGAACCTACGAATTTCCAACTCGTCACAGCCACGGGCTACACCTACAAAGCCACGTATGCCGGCAAAACGGCCACATTCGACATTCTGAACAGTTCCAACGAAGTGGAGTTCTCGTTCAGCGTGCTCTTCCGCGTCACCTATCGCGAGCCCAAGCCCAGCGCCACACCGCTCAAGCGCGGACTCATGGCCCTCAACCTCGCCGCCAGCGGCAGCAGCGGCAACCTCGTGAGTTGGCGGTATCGCGAGAGCGACAACAATCAGGTGAAGTTCAAACTCTACCGAGGAACGAATGCAACGACCCAAAGCACAAAACTAAATAACGGCAACTACATCTACAACCGCACCAACTTCCGCGATACTGGCGGTAGCGCCTCACACTACTACCGACTCGAAGTCTACGACCTCAACGACAACCTCCTAGAGACGGAGGTGAGCCGCAAGACGTGGGACAACCAGACGATGACGGTGAAGACCAACCGGCCCGCCGCCTCCATCCACGGCGCCACCTACACGCCCAACGATGCCTCCTTCTGCGACATGGACGGCGACGGCGAGTACGAAATCATCCTGAAGTGGTCGCCCTCCGACGAGAAGGACGCCGCCTCCAGCGGCACCACCTCCGAGGCCATCTTCGACTGCTACAAACTGGACGGCACGCAACTGTGGCGCATCCACGCGGGCAACAACTTCTTCACCAGTGCCCACACCATGCAGTTCATCGCCTGGGACCTGGACGGCGACGGCTACGGCGAGTTCATGATGAAGACCGGCCCCGGCACAATCGACGGCGAGGGCAACTACGTCGTCATGGGCAACGACGACCCCACCGCCAACTGGCTCAACAGTCGCGGCAAGCAGGTGGAAGGCCCGGAGTACATCACCGTGTTCGACGGCCTGACGGGTGCCGAACTCGCCACCATCCCCTACCACACCAACTATGCCGCCGGCGCTAGCGTCTGGGGCGACTCGAACCAGAACCGTTCGGAGCGCTATCTGGCCGCCATCGCCTGGCTGGACGGAGCCGGCAAGAATCCGAGTCCCATCTTCTCGCGCGGCTACTACAGCGGTGCCTTCGTGGGTGCATACGACTGGGACGGCGCGACCCTGAAGGAACGCTGGGTGAGCCGCAATACGACGAAGAACCAAGGCCTGTGGGGCGAAGGTGCCCACTGGATTTCCGTGGGCGACTGCGACGGCGACGGACGGCAGGAGATTGTCTACGGTTCGGGCGCACTCGACGACGACGGCTCGCTGCTCTACCGCACGGGACTCGGGCATGGCGATGCCCTGCATCTGGCCGACCTCCTGCCCGAGCGCGAGGGCATGGAGTTGTTCATGGTACACGAGGAAAAGCCCTACGGCTACGACCTGCGCGACGCCGCCACCGGCAAGTTCCTGCTGCGCAAGACGGCCGACAGCGACACGGGTCGCGGGCTTGCGGCACACTTCGACTACTCGTCCGACCATTCGCAGTTCATCTACAGCGCCTCGTCCGGCATGTTCGATTGCCAGACGGGCGACGAGATAGCCACCACGTGGGCCATCGGCAGCAGCGGAGCCGGCATCAACAACCGCATCTTCTGGGACGGCGACCCCTACGAAGAGTTCTTCGACAAGAGCATCATCGCCCACTGGAACCCCACGTACAAAGGATTCGACCGCTTCAAGTTCAACGGCGGCAACTACGTCTGGGGAAGCCTGAACAACGGTTCCAAGCATAACCCCTGCGTGCTCGGCGACATCCTGGGCGACTGGCGCGAGGAAATCGTCACGTGGAACGACACCGACTGCTCGCTCTACATCTGTGCCACCAACTACGAAAGCGACTACCGCCTGCCCCACCTGATGGACGACCTGAACTATCGGGCACAGGTCATCAACCAGAACTGCTGCTACAACCAGCCGCCCCACCTCTCCTACGACCCGGCCCACACCTATGCGATCAGCGCCACCCTGCCCGCGACCGGCTGGCTGCCCCTCTACACGGAATACGCCCTGCAGGTACCCGCCGACGTCACGGCTTACTACGTAAATAACTTCGACACCAACGTGGACACACTGAAGTTCACCAAGATAAACACCACCATCCCCGCCGCCACGGGCTTCATGCTGAAGGGCACGCCCGGCGCCCAGGTGACGCTGCGCCCGGCCGGTGTATCGGCCACGAGCCTGTCAGCCAACAAACTGTCCGGCGACGGCATCCTGCCCGCCAATGTGGAGAGCACCGCCACCACAAGTTACTACAAGTGGGAGAACCGCCCCGGCGTAGGCCTGGGCTTCTATCGGGTGGACAGCGCAACCATCCCCACCGGCGAAGCCTACTTGAAGGTGACGGCCGCCACCGCTCGTGATGCCGAACGCTACCTCATCGGAGAGACCATCGTGGGCGACGTGAACAAGGACGGCAAAGTCAGCATCGCCGACGTCACTGCCCTGGTCAACATCATCCTGTCCAAAGCCGATGCCACGGACAAGGCCGACGTGAACGGCGACGGACAGATCAGCGTGGCTGATGTGACAACACTCGTAAACATTATATTAGGCCGCACAAACTGATGGACACACAACAAGATATCAAGGAACTATTAGCCACGATGGTCGGCGGCGAGGAGACGCGCGACGCCATGTTTGCCGACACCGACAGTCTGGAACAAGGCACGAAACGCCTGCAGGACCTGCTCGGGCAGGTGCCCCAGACGGCCATCGGCGACGAGAACTTCCACTCGCTCTTCATCACCACGGCGGGCGACATGCGCGTCATCCTGCTCATGATAGCCCGTTCGCTCGCGGCCATGCGCCGCTACAATACGGAACAGCCCGACGCCACCCTCGTGGCCGAGGCGGCCAGCCTGTACGCCCCGTTGGCACACAAACTGGGCCTCTACCAGGTGAAGACGGAACTGGAGGACCTGAGCCTGAAGTACTCGGAGCACGACGTGTACTACCACATCGCCCACGAACTGAACCAGAAGAAGCGCGAGCGCGACGCCTACATCGCCAAGTTCGTGAAGACCATCGACGACCGCCTGCAGCAGACGGGGCTGCGCTACCACATCAAGCAGCGCACGAAGTCCATCCACAGCATCTGGCAGAAGATGCAGAAGCAGCACGTGGACGTGGACGGCGTCTTCGACCTCTTCGCCCTGCGCATCATCCTGGACTCGCCCCACGAGCGCGAACATGCCGACTGCTGGCAGGTGTTCAGCATCATCACCGACATGTACACGAGCAACCCGAAGCGCATGCGCGACTGGCTGTCGAAACCGAAGTCGAATGGCTACGAAAGCCTGCACATCACGGTGCTGGGCCCCGACGAGCGCTGGGTGGAGGTGCAAATCCGCACGGAGCGCATGGACGACATCGCCGAACACGGCCTGGCCGCCCACTGGCGCTACAAGGGCATCAAGAGCACCGAAGGGGGCATCGAGGCCTGGCTCTCCAACATCCGCACGGCGCTGGAGACGGGCGACAAGGAACCCGTCACGGGACTGGTGGAGGACGAGGTCTTCGTCTTCACCCCGCGTGGCGACCTGTTCCGCCTGGCCATGGGGGCCACGGTGCTGGACTTCGCCTACGCCATCCACACCCAGGTGGGCAACCACTGCACGGGCGCGAAGATTGGCAACAAGAACGTGACCCTGCGGCATAAGTTGCAGAGCGGCGACCACGTGGAGATTCAGACCTCCAGCAACCAGTCGCCGAAGCAGGACTGGCTGGGCATCGTCACCACCGGCCGCGCCCGAGCCAAGATACGCCAGAGCCTGAAGGAGGCCGAGGCCGGACAGACGACGCTGGCCAAGGAACTGCTGGAGCGCAAGATGAAGAACCGCAAGGTGGAGTACAGCGAGCCCACACTGATGCACACCATCAAGCGACTGGGATTCAAGGTGGTGACGGACTTCTACCGCGCCATTGCCGAGGAGAAGATAGACATCAACCACGTGCTGGAGACCTACCAGGCACAGCAGCGCCGGGAACGAATATTCAGATCGGTGCGGAGAACATGTATTTTGAGGAGAGCGGCGCCTTCACTGGCGAGATCTCTCCGAAAATGCTGGTAGAAGCAGGTGTCAAGTATGTCATCATTGGCCACTCGGAGCGCCGTGAGTATTTTGCGGAGACTGACCTGACCGTCAATAAGAAGGTGAAGAAGGCCTTTGAGCATGGCCTGACCCCTATCGTCTGCTGCGGTGAGACACTGGAGCAGAGAGAGCAGGGCATCACCATCGACTGGATCCGTCAGCAGATCAAGATTGCATTCCTGGATGTGACGGCAGATCAGGCGGCAAAGGCAGTCATCGCCTACGAGCCCATCTGGGCCATCGGTACCGGCAAGACCGCAACATCGGATCAGGCCGAGGAGGTCTGTGGCGCGATCCGTGCCTGTATCCGTGAGATCTATGACGATGCGACCGCAGAGTCCATTCGTATCCAGTACGGCGGTTCCGTCAATGCGGGCAATGCGAAGGAACTCTTCGGCAAGCCGGACATCGACGGCGGTCTGGTGGGCGGCGC
>JAFSXQ010000178.1 GCA_017444005.1 Bacteroidaceae bacterium
AAGCCGGCGCCGTGACGGGCCTCGTCCTTGGCCATCTCGTGAACGGTGTCGTGGATGGCATCGAAGCCGGCGGCCTTGGCGTTCTTGGCAATGCGGAACTTGTCCTCGCAGGCTCCGGCCTCGGCGGCGGCGCGCTTCTCCAGGTTGGTCTTGGTGTCCCATACGCACTCGCCCAGCAGTTCGGCGAAGCGGCTGGCGTGGTCGGCCTCCTCGAAGGCATAGCGGCGGAAGGCCTCGGCCACCTCGGGATAGCCCTCGCGGTCGGCCTGACGGGCCATAGCCAGGTACATGCCCACCTCGCCGCACTCGCCGTTGAAGTGGGCGCGCAGGTCGTTAATCATCTCCTCACTGACACCTTCGGGCTTGCCGTCGCCGATGCGGTGAACGGTGGCGTAGGTGGTCTCGCCCTCCTCCTTCAGTTCAGAGAACTTCGAGGCGGGAGCCTTGCAGATGGGGCACTTCTCGGGAGCCTCGGTGCCCTCGTGGATGTAGCCGCAAACGGCACAAATAAATTTCTTCGTCATAACAATAAAGCATTAATTTTGGTGAATAACTAGGTGTTTCGGGGCAAAGATACGACTTTAAATCAGAAATTGGAAATTAAAACGGGAAAATATTTGGCGCGTATCGTACTTTTTAGTAATTTTGCATCTGGAATGACGCGATAGTAGCTCAGTTGGTAGAGCATTGGCTTCCCAAGCCGAGGGTCGCGGGTTCGAGTCCCGTCTGTCGCTCTAGGGTTAATTCATAGACCATGAACAACGGATTTGTAAAGGTGGCAGCGGCTGTCCCGAACGTGAAGGTTGCCGACCCGAAATTCAACGTCGAACAGATAGAGTCGCAAATCATCCAGGCCAACAGCCAAGGAGCAGAAATCATAGTCTTTCCGGAACTTTGCATCACGTCGTACTCCTGCGGCGACCTGTTTTTCCAACAGACGCTGCTGGACGAGGCCGAGATGGGGCTCATCAGCCTGATGAACTTCACGCGGTCGATGGACATCATCTGCATTGTGGGCATCCCCGTGAGTTTCGGCGGCGGGCTGATGAACTGTGCCGTAGTGCTGCAGAAGGGCAAGTTGCTGGGCCTGGTGCCCAAGACGTTCCTGCCCAACTACAAGGAGTTCTACGAGCGCCGCTGGTTCGTGCCGGCCTGCGATGTCGAGGAGGGCAACGTGCTCATCTGCGGCCAGCAGGTGCGGCTGTCGAGCAGGCAACTGTTCAAGACCCCCAGTTGCACGTTCGGCATAGAGTTGTGCGAGGACCTGTGGGCCCCCATCCCACCCTCTTCGGCGATGGCCCTGCAGGGTGCCGACATCATCTTCAACCTGAGTGCCGACACCGACAGTGCGGGCAAGTACGACTACCTGCGCACACTCGTCAGCCAGCAGAGTGCGCGCCTGCTCTCGGGCTACGTGTTCACGAGTTGCGGCTTCGGCGAGAGCACCACCGACGTGGTCTTCAGCGGCAAGGCCTTCATCGCGGAGAACGGCAAGATGCTGGCCGAGGCTCCCCGGCATGCCCTGGAAGGACTGATGGTGACGAGCGAGATAGACGTGGAATACCTGCGCGGCGAGCGCCGTCGGAACACGACCTTCAACGCCAGTGCCGCCCTGCACCGGTCGGACCTGATGCACGCGGTGGAGACGGCAAGCGTGATGCCGGGAAACGTGACGCTGACCCGCCCCATCGACCCGCTGCCCTTCGTGCCCAAGGAAGGCCCGAACCGGGACGAACGGTGCGAGGAAATCTTCAGCATCCAGTGCGACGGACTGGCCAAGCGCATCGTGCACACCAACTGCGAGACCGTGGTGCTGGGCATATCCGGCGGACTGGACTCGACGCTGGCCCTGCTGGTGTGCGCCAGGACCTTCGACAAACTGGGAAAGAGCCGCCGGGGCATCATCGGCATCACGATGCCCGGATTCGGAACCACCGACCGCACCTACACCAACGCCATACGGCTGATGCAGCAACTGGGCATCACGATAAGCGAAATCAGCATCCGCGAGGCCTGCCTGCAGCACTTCAGGGACATCGGTCACGACCCCGACCAGCACGACGTTACCTATGAAAATAGTCAGGCGCGCGAGCGCACGCAGATACTGATGGACTCTGCCAACCAGATGAACGGCCTCGTGGTGGGCACCGGCGACCTGTCGGAACTGGCGCTGGGCTGGGCCACGTACAACGGCGACCACATGTCGATGTACGGCGTCAATGCCTCGGTGCCCAAGACTCTGGTGCGCCACCTGGTGCGCTGGGTGGCCCAGAACATCGGCGACGACAGCACACGCGACACGCTGCTGGACATCGTGGACACCCCCATCAGCCCCGAACTCATCCCGGCCGATGCCGACGGCAACATCCAGCAGAAGACCGAGGACCTGGTGGGCCCCTACGAGTTGCACGACTTCTTCCTCTATCATACGATACGCCACGGATTCCATCCGCGCAAGATATACTTCCTGGCCCGGGCCGCCTTCGGCTCGCAATATAGCGAGGAAGAGATGAAGAAATGGCTCACGACGTTCTACCGCCGGTTCTTCAGCCAACAGTTCAAGCGCTCGTGCCTGCCCGACGGTCCGAAGGTGGGCAGCATAGCCCTCAGTCCGCGCGGCGACTGGCGCATGCCCAGCGATGCCTGCGCCGACGCCTGGATGGCGGAATGCAGCAGCCTATAGCAAGGAAGAAGGGGGCAGAAGGTATGTTTTTCAACATTAAAACGAAAAAATAGTCATTTTTTGCATACACTTAGCGAAAAAAGTATTATCTTTGTACCGATACTTAACATACAAACAATAATTAAACATTCAATTAGTAATGACAAAGCAAGAGTTAGCAAAAGAGATTGCAAGCAAGACCGGTGTCGACCAGCCTACTGCATTGGCCTGTGTTGAAGGTATGATGGCTACCATCAAGGAGAGCCTGATTAATGAAGAACCTGTGTTCCTGCGCGGTTTCGGTAGTTTCATCCTGAAGAAGCGTGCAGAAAAGACTGCCCGCAACATCTCGAAGAACACCACACTGGTTATTCCCGCCCACAACATTCCGGCCTTCAAGCCTTGCAAGGACTTCCTGGCACAGGTGAAGAAGTAAATCTGACGCTATCGAAGAAAAAGAAAAAGCCCTGGCCTACACGAGACCAGGGCTTTGAATTATTCACAAACCAAACCTTCTATCATGAGACACCATCTCCAGAACTCAAGCCTATCCATCTGTGTCGACGAACAGGGCGCAGAACTATGCAGCATCAGGCGCCTGAGCGACCAGCGTGAATACCTGTGGCAGGGCGACCCGGCCTATTGGCAAGGGCAGTCGCCCATACTCTTCCCCACCGTAGGCAGTGCACGGGGCGGCATCATCCGCCACCGGGGCACCTGCTACGAAATGCCCAAGCACGGACTGGTGAAGGGCATGCGCTTCCGGCTTTCGGAGCGCGACGAAGAGAGCATGACGTTCACGGTCGGCAGCAGCGAAGAGACCCTGCGCCACTATCCGTTCCCCTTCGAACTGAGCATCACCTACCGCCTTACGGAAAACCGTTTGGAGGTTGTGTTCCGGGTGACGAACCC
>JAFSXQ010000179.1 GCA_017444005.1 Bacteroidaceae bacterium
TATCCATAGCAATAATAGAAAAAGAATACGTTTCGCCTTCATAACTTTCAATTTTTAATTTTCAATTATCAACTTTCAACTTTCAACTTTCAATTTTCAACTTTCAACTTTCAACTTTGTCCAACGCTTCGTATTCCGAATTGTTCGACTTGAATTCGGGAACGATTTCCTTCATCTTCCTGACGGTCTGCATGTCGTCGAACTTCTTGGCGATGCTTATCAGGGATTCGATGTCGCGTTCCACCTCGGCAAAGTCGTATTCGCGCACGCTGGCAATGCGTATTTTCTTGTGGAAAGTGGGTTTTGTGCTCTCCATGTCGTTGAGCACCTCCTCGTACAGTTTCTCGCCAGCGCGCAGTCCTGTGAACTCTATCTTCACGTCTTTGGCACCGCTCAGGCGAATCATGCGCTGGGCCAGGTCGGCAATCTTCACGGGCTTACCCATGTCGAAGACGAATATCTCACCGCCCTTTCCCTTCGTGCCGGCCTCGAGCACCAGTTTGCACGCCTCGGGGATGAGCATGAAGTAGCGGATGATGTTGGGGTCGGTGACTGTGACGGGCCCGCCGTTCTTAATCTGCTCCTTGAACAAGGGGATGACCGAACCGTTCGAGCCCAGGACGTTGCCGAAGCGGGTGGTGACGAACTGCGTGCTATCGGTCTTGCCTGTGCGTTTCAACTCGCGGTCCAGACTTTGCACGTAGATTTCGCAGATACGCTTCGAACAGCCCATAACGTTGGTCGGGTTCACGGCCTTGTCGGTGGATATCATCACGAACTTCTTGGCACCGTATTTCACGCTCAGGTCGGCCACGACCTTGGTGCCGTATACGTTGTTGTTGATGGCTTCGCTGGGGTTGTCCTCCATCATGGGCACATGCTTGTAGGCAGCGGCATGGAATACGTATTCGGGGCGGAAGTCCTGGAATATCTTCTCCATGCGGGACTGGTTGCAGATGCTGGTTACCACCGTCTCGACCGGAACGTCGGGGAACTGTTTCTTCATCATCAGGCGGATGTCGTGCTCGGGCGTCTCGGCCTGGTCGATGAGCATCAGGGCAGCAGGTCCTGCGGCGGCCACCTGACGCACAATCTCGCTACCGATGCTGCCGGCCGAACCGGTGATGAGGATGCGACGGCCAGCCAGTTCGCGGTCCACGCTTTCCATGTCAACTTCTATCTCGTCGCGTGGCAGCAGGTCTTCCACGCTCACTTCCTTCAGGGCAAGGGGTTCGTTCACATTGCCGTCGGTGGTTTCGCTCACCCGCTGTTCCACCATGTATATCTTGATGTCGTTGGCGATGAGCATGTCCTGCAGGGCCTGGTCGTTACGGAACTCCTGCTTACGTATCGGGGAGATGAGTACGGCGTCGATGTTCTCCTTCTCGATGGCCTCTCTCACGTTCTCCAGTCCGATGTACACCTTTTCGCCCATCAGCATGTGGTGGGCATAGTGCTGGTCGGGTGAGATGAAGCCACGCAGGCGGTACTTGGCCGGTCGCTGGCTGCGGATGCTCTTGGCCAGTGCTACGCCGCCGTCGTGCACGCCGTAGATGAAGACGCGCTTGGCGCGTTCAGTGCTGCTGGCCACGTCGTACATAATCTTCACCAGCACACGCATGCCCCACATGACGGCTGTGGCAATGAAGAAGGTGAGCACCAGATGCCGTCCGGGCAGGTGTTCCCACGTCTGGGGCGACAGGTGGTTGACCCCGTAGTGCAGGCCGATGATGACCACCAGGGACGTCAAGTTAGCCAAAGCCACGCGCTGCAGGTCGACGAACGACGAGTAGCGGATGATGCCCGAATAGGTGGAGTACAGTCGGAACGAAATGATGCATACCACCAGGTATAGCAGCATGGTGTTCGACAGGGCATAGAAGTGTTGCTGCATCATAGCCCCGCCATGTGCCAACCAGTAGGTGAAGAAGGCTGAAAGGTATATGATGAGGCAGTCCAGCAGCAGAATTGTCCAGTAGGGTAGCGCGTTGCGCTTGAAATACCAACTGAATAGTTTGTAGGGATGTGTCATTTTCATTCAGTCAATTGTCGAATTGTCGTTATAGACGTTGTTTTAGGAGTTTATATTTTTTTTGTTGGCCGATGGCCGTCTGTTTCGTATTCCTTACATTATTATATAATGTGCGATGTGCAAAGTTACGGATTATTTCTTATCTGTGCAAACTTTATGAAGTAATATTTTACCCCCCCCCTATTGGTTGAGCGGTCGCTCGGAAGTGCGAAAATAATCCATTCCATCGCGATTTTAGGCCTTTTTGATAATTGTTTAATTGTAAGGATATTCAACTTTTGTGGTGCGGTGGACTCTCCTTTTTTTCGTTAATGCACGAAAAACGCGGAAACTTTTCGGTTAAAATGATGGGAGATAAGGGATTTTTGTGTACCTTTGTACAAGATTATACAAATATTAATTAAGCGCGTATGAAACTTACAGGACGCAGAGAAAGCACGAACGTGGAAGACCGCCGCGGCATGAGCGGTGGCGCAAAGGCCGGCCTCGGAGGTTTGGCAGGTATCATTATTGTGGCCCTGATGACCCTGATGAACGGGGGAAACCTGGGCGACGTAGTCAGCAACGTGGTACAGCAGGGCGGACTGTCGGCCATCCAGGAGGAACAGGTCGAGGGTCAGCGCGAGTTTACCGAGGAGGAACAGGCCTTGGCCAAGTTCTCGCGTCAGGTTCTGGCTTCTACCGAGGACGTATGGACCCAGGTGTTCAAGCAGATGGGTCGCGAGTACACGCCTCCCACGCTGGTGCTGTTCACGAACAGTGTGTCGTCGGCCTGTGGCGAGGCCAGCAGTTCGGTGGGCCCCTTCTATTGCTCGGGTGACCAGAAACTGTACATCGACCTCTCGTTCTTCACCGAGATGAAGAGTCAGTTGGGGGCCGATGGTGACTTTTCGTATGCTTACGTCATTGCCCATGAGGTGGGTCACCACGTGGAGAACCTGTTGGGCACGCTCAATCAGGCTCACGTACAGATGAGCAAGGTGTCGAAGACTGAGGCCAACAAGATAAGTGTCCGGCTGGAACTGCTGGCCGACTACTATGCCGGCGTGTGGGGCCACTACGAGAACGAGGCCTATCGCTCGCTGGAGGCCGGCGACATAGAGGAGGCCATCGACTGTGCCGAGAAAATCGGTGACAACTACCTGCAGAAGAAGGCCCGCGGCTATGTGCAGCCCGAATCGTTCACCCACGGCACCAGCGCCCAGCGCATGAAGTGGCTGAAGCGTGGCCTGGACACCGGCGACATGAACACCACGACGTTTAACATTCCCGAGAGCCAGTTATGAAAAAGAACATCCTTCTCTGTGGCCTCTGTCTGCTCGGCGCCCTCTGTGCCAAAGCCCAAGTCACCATCCATGTTGACCTCGACAAACCCGGTCATGCAGTCAGCCCTACCCTCTATGGTATCTTCTTCGAGGACATCAACCATGCCGCTGACGGCGGCCTGTATGCCGAACTCATCCGCAACCGCTCGTTCGAGGAGGTGCGCGGCTTCGAAGACGAGACGGCTGTGGCCTGGAAGGCTCTGGACGGCAGTAAGATACAACTCACCACCGACGGCCTTCTGAATAAGGCCCAGCAGCATGCCCTGCTCCTCAACGTGGAACAGGGCGGCAGTGGCGTGGAGAACGCGGGATTCTGGGGCATCCATGCCGAGAACGGCAAACAGTACAGACTGTCCTTCTGGGCAAAGGCCCTGCAGGGCAATCCCGGACTGCTCACGGCCCAACTCGTTGGTCGCGACGGCAAGGTGCTGGGACAGATAGCAATTGGCGATAAGATAGGTAAGAAGTGGACGAAGGTGGAGGCTAAGTTCGTCTGCACGGCCGACGACCCGCAGGCTTGTTTCCGCCTGATTGCTGAACGTCCCTGTCAGTTGGCACTGGATGTGGTCAGCCTGTTCCCCCCGACGTTCAAGAACCGCCCCAACGGCATGCGCCCGCAGTTGGCCCAGATGCTGGCCGACATGCATCCTAAGTTCATGCGCTTCCCTGGCGGCTGTTATGTAGAGGGGCAGGAGGCTCCCGAGAACGCCTTCCGCTGGGAACGCACCGTCGGTCCCATTGAACAGCGTCCCGGTCACTACGATGCTAACTGGCGCTACTGGACTACCGACGGCATGGGCTTCCACGAATTTCTGCAACTCTCCGAGGACCTGGGTGCCAAGCCGCTCTACGTGGTGAACGTGGGCATCTGGCATGGGGGCTTCACCCCCGTTGAGGAACTCGATGGGTGGATTCAGGAGTGCATGGACGCCTTGGAGTATGCCAACGGCGACGCCAAGACTACCAAGTTCGGTCGCATGCGTGCCGAGAACGGCCATCCCGAACCCTTCAATATTGAATATCTGGAGATTGGTAATGAGAACGCCAACTTCTATTTCAATGATAATCGTGACCAGAGCGAGCGCTACTTCGAACGCTATCGCAAGTTCTACGATGCCGTCAAGGCCAAGTACCCCAACATCCAGTGCATCGGTAATGTGGAGGCCTGGGGCACCGACCGCCCCTCGTGGCGCAGCCAGGAGCCTGTCGACATCCTTGACGAACATTACTACCGCAATCCCTCGTGGTTCATGGATGCCTACAACAAGTACGACCCCTATGACCGCCGTGGCCCGAAAATCTATGTCGGCGAGTATGCTGTCACCAGTCAGTTCGGTAAGGTGGGAAACCAGAATGCGGCCCTTGGTGAGGCCGTGTATATGCTGGGTATGGAGAACAACTCCGACATTGTGACGATGGCCTCCTATGCCCCCATCTTTGTCAACGACAATGCCTCCAACTGGCCCACTGACATGATTCACTACAATGCCCATTACGCCTTTGGTACACCCTCGTATTGGGTACAGAATCTGTTTTCGAACCACATCGGTACACGTACCGTTCCGCAGACGCTGCAGTGGACCCTCCCCGAGCCCAAGCCGGTGGAGGTCAATCAGGCCTTGCACGTTGGCGTGGGAACCTGGAATACGCAGGCCGAATACAAGGATCCGCAACTCATCGTCGACGGCAAGACCTATACCTTGCCCGACATCCAGACTTGGCAACCCAACCGCGGTCGCGAGCCTCACATGGAAGTCTGCCCGACCGATTTCCAGGCAAAGAAGTATACCTATAGCGTGAAGGCCCGCAAGAAGGGAGGCTACGAAGGCTTCCTGCTGGTCTATAACTACCAGAACAATCGCGACTTCGACTGGTTCAACGTGGGCGGATGGGGGAACACCCAGAACGCCATCGAACAGAGCGTCGACGGCGGGCGCATGAACATTGGTCAGGAGGCTCCCTTCCAGGTGGAGGAGGACCGTTGGTACGACCTGCGTGTGGAGGTGGAGGGCGATAGCGTGGCTGCCTACATCGACGGAAAGTTGCAGACGACGGCCCGCCACAAGAATCCCAACATGCGTGGCGTCTTCAGTAACTCCACACTTGACGAAAGCACCAATACCTTATATATTAAGGTGGTCAACGTGGGAGAGGGCGCTACGCAAGGTTGCGTCTTCCTCGATGGTGGACAGGCCGCACAGGCTCGCATGGTGCGTTTGGCAGCAGAGAGCGGACAGGACGAGAACACCCGCCAGGATCCCTTGGCTATCCATCCTCGCCACATCGGTACCTTCGTTGACCAGGGCGGCCGCCAGATTAAGTTCCCCGTGGCTCCCTTCTCGGTAAACATCATCACCGTCAAACTCAAGTAAGTGTCCTTTTAACTCCTCTTGAAGATGCCAAACGCCCAAGGTCAGGGTGCCTATCAGGTTCAAACCCAACAACAGACGCTCACGCCGCAGCAAGTGCTGACGGTGCGACTGACTGAACTGCCCCTGAACGACCTGCGCGAACGCATCGATAAGGAACTGGAGGACAATCCCTGGTTGCAGGGCGATGCCACTGAGGGCACCGGCGATACCGACTACACGGAGAACTCATTGGACTCATCAGACCCGTTAAACTCATCCGTCTCATCCGACTCATCCGACTCATTAGCCCCATTCGACCAATCTGCCTATGACGACGACCTCGACGACGGCATTCCCCGCGAACCGCGCGACAGCAACGAGGAGCAGCGCAGTCGCGAACTGGGCGATACTTCGGAGTCGTTCTTCGACTATCTGGTAGGACAACTGGGTGAATACAACCTTACCGACCACGAACTGGAGGTGATGAAGTATCTGATAGGTTCCCTGGCCGATGATGGCCTGTTGCGCACGCCGCTCCATCAGATTGCCGATGAACTGGACATCTATCAGAACATCCAGACCAGCGAGGAGGAGTTGGAGCGCTTGCTGACGACCGTCTTGCAGCAGATGGACCCTGCCGGGGTGGGAGGGCGCGACCTGCGCGAATGCCTGACCCTGCAGGCCCGGCGCAACTATCACGGACCGGTGCGCGATCAACTGATAACGCTGTTCCAGCGCTACTGGGACGACTTTGCCCACCTGCGCTGGCAGCGCATACAGCATGTGTTGAAACTCGACGACCTGGAACTCGAACGCCTCCGCCAGCGCATCCAGCGGCTGAATCCACGTCCCGGAGGCAGCCTGGGCGGTGACCGTAGCGACAA
>JAFSXQ010000180.1 GCA_017444005.1 Bacteroidaceae bacterium
GCAACTGCTCCTCCAACTGGTTGTAGGGGTTGTTGTAGAGGTCGCTGACGCGGGTGTGGACGCGGACGACGGTTTGCAGCGTGTTCAGCGAGTACTCCGTCGGGTTCTCTTCGTAGTCGATGTAGGTCTCGGGGATGATGTTGTCCTCTTCGTGGCCAGAGACCAGATCGATGTGCTTCTCGCCGTGGTCGTTCACGGTAGCCTTCAGGCGCAGTTGCTTGTCAACGGCTTTCTGGAAGGTCTCGCGGAAGTCGGGCACCTCCTTGATGAACTTCTCCAGTTCCTTCAGTTTCAGTCCTAGGAAGATGGTGGGCGTGACGGCGCGAACCGACACGGTGGACTCGGCATCGTCCAGCAGGTCGGTCTCGCCGAAGTATTCGCCTTCGCCCAGCAGGGCAATGCGCAACTCTTCGCCGTGCGGACCGCGGTTGATGACTTCTGCCTGGCCCGAGGCCACGATGAAGAACTTCTGCTTGTCCTTGCCTTCCTCCACAAAGAGTTTTCCCAGTTCCACCTCCTGCGTCTCGAACGAACGGGCCAGACGGTTCACAATCTCGTCGTCGAACTCGGAGAACAGGGGGATGGACTTCAGGCTGCGTGCCGAGAACGAGGGCACACCGTCCAGATACTCGATATTCAGTCGCTCGCTCTTGCGCAGTTCCACCTTCGTCCGGTTCACGCGGTAGGTGCCGCCGCTCACCTGTACCCAGGGGAGCAACTTCAGTAAAAGACGCGGGGTGATGCTGCCCATCTGGGGGGCAGTCTTGGTGGTGGTCGCCAGTCTTCTGGCGGTGGCAGTGGTCACACTGCGCTGCAGGTTTGAATCAGCCATGATAATTTACGGTTTTACTATTTACAATTTATTTACTATTTATTTCTGGATGACCACCTTGTGCGTGGTGCCTTCCACATGCTCCACACGGAGCACATTAAACCCCTGCTCCTTCGCGTTGCGGGGCACATTGTCCAAGGGTTCGCCTTCGCTGAGCAGCACCTCCAGCGTGTCGCCCTCCTGCAGTTTAGACAGTTCTATCTTTGTCTTCACGAACGTCATGGGGCAGTGCTCCTTCGTGATGTCCAATATCTTTGTTGCCATAACTTTCAATTTTCAACTTTCAATTTTCAACTTTCAACTAAATAAACATCGTCCTTCCTCCCTCCGAGAGTTGCAGGAACGAGGCCACACCCAGTACGTCCTTCACCTCGGGGATGAAGTCTTCCTTTGTCAGTCCCAGCACGTGCATGGCCATTTCGCAGGCGTAGAGATTCACGCCCAGCACCTTGGCCGCCTCCACCAGTTCCTCCAGGGTGGCCACATTGTTTTTGCGCATCAGGTAGCGGAAGATGCGCGGCCCGGCTCCGCAGAAGTTGAAGCGACTCGTGGGCGTGGCCTTCAGGCCTCCCATCATGAAACCGAACAGTTTGGTCAGCCAGTTCGAGCCGATGAAGGCGCGGCCCTGTTGCTTCTTGATGGCGTCCAGCCCCCAGAAGGTGAAGAAGATGTTTACCTCGTATCCCACGGCTGCAGCACCGGTGGCCAGTGTGAAGACGGCCGTCAGTTTGTCGAAGTCACCCGAAAAGGCAATCAGCGACAGTTTTTTCGTATCATTCATAGTTGTATAGTTGTGTGCTCAAATAACGTTCTCCAGTGTCGGGCAGCAGAACGACGATGGTCTTGCCCTCATTCTCCGGGCGACGGGCCAGTTTGATGGCCGCCGCTGCCGCCGCACCGCTCGATATGCCGGCCAGCACTCCGTCCCGCTGGGCCAGCAGTTGTGCGGCACTCATGGCGGCATCGTCGCTGATGCGCATCAGTTCGTCGTAGACCTCCGTGTCCAGCGTCTTGGGTACGAAACCGGCCCCGATGCCCTGAATCTTGTGCGGACCAGGGCGCTGGCCCGACAGCACGGCCGATGTCTTGGGTTCCACACCCACCACCTTCACCTTCGGGTTCAGTTGCTTCAGCACCTGACCTACGCCCGTGATGGTGCCGCCCGTTCCGATGCCAGCCACGAAGAAGTCCAGCCTGCCGTCGGTGTCGGTGATGATTTCCTCTGCCGTTGTGCGGCGGTGTACGTCGGGGTTCGCGGGGTTCTCGAACTGCTGGGGTATGTAGGCGTTACCGATTTTCTGGGCCAGTTCGTTTGCCCGTTTAATGGCCCCTGCCATTCCTTCGTAGGCCGGTGTAAGCACGATTTCGGCTCCCAGCGCCTTCAGCAGCGCCCGGCGTTCCAGCGACATGGAGTCGGGCATGGTCAGGATGAGGTGGTAGCCACGTATGGCACAGATGTAGGCCAGTCCGATGCCCGTGTTCCCGCTCGTGGGTTCCACGATGGTGCTTTGCGGGTCGATGAGCCCCTTGCGCTCGGCCCGTTCGATGAGGGCCAGTGCTGTGCGGTCCTTCACCGAGCGCAACGGATTGAACGACTCCAGTTTGGCCACGATGCGTGCACCGAGTTTCAGTTCACGCTCCGTGCCGGACAGTTCCAGCAGCGGCGTGTGCCCAATCAGTTCTATCAGGTTCTTTGCTATCATATTTTTAACTCTTAAAGATGTTCCTCCTTGTCCACCACCTCGCCGTTGCGTATGGCAAACGAGTTCAGGTGGATGCCTTCGTGCAGCGAAAGGATGGCGTAGCGGATTGTCGGGTCGTTGGCCAGCCGCAGGTCTTCCTGCGAGGGGCGCGAGGGCGAGGCCGGATGCGAATGCCAGTTGGCCAATATCTTCAGTCCGTGTTCGCGGGCATAGCGCAGGGCGGCAAACTGGTCTTTGGGGGCAAAGGCAAAGTGCTCCGGCGAGTGGTCGATGTTCTCCATCCAGTAGTTCTCTGTCACCGTGTCGCCTGTCCCCAGCAGATAGCCGCACGACTCGTTGGGCGCGTCCTTCTGCGCCTGCTCTATCAGTTCCTGTATGACGTGTTGCTCTATTTTCATTTTCTCATTTTCTCATTCTCTCATTCTCTCATTTTCTCAAGTCGCATGCCGCCTGTTCGTAGTCTATCAGGTGGTCTATGGTGGGATGCTCGCCGCAGATTTCGCACGAGGGGCGCTGCCGGACGGGGATGGTGCGGAACTGCATGGTCTTGGCGTCGAAGGTCAGCAGTCGGTTCGTCAGCAGTTGTCCCACGCCGGTGAAGTACTTCAGGGTCTCGGCAGCCTGAATGGTGCCCAGCATACCGGCAATGGCCCCCAGTACACCGGCCTGGGAACACGTCGGGACGGCTCCGGCTGGTGGAGGTTCCTTGAAGAAGCATCGGTAGCAGGCCGTGCCGGGCAGGTGAGTGAACGTCTGCCCGTTGAAGCGAAGTATTCCTCCGTGACTAAAGGGCTTGCCGGCCATCACGCAGGCATCGTTGATGAGGAACTTTACGGGGAAGTTGTCCGTACCGTCCACCACGAAGTCGTAGTCCCGAATGATGTCCAGCGCATTGCTGGAGTCGAGGTATTCGTGGAAGGTGTCTACCTGCACATCGGGATTGATGGCCAGCATCTTCTCCTTGGCGCTCTCCACCTTCGGCACGCCCACGTCCTGGGTGAAGTGTATCACCTGGCGTTGCAGGTTCGACAGGTCTACCTCGTCGGCGTCCACGATGCCGATGCGGCCGATGCCGGCTGCTGCCAGATAGAGGCTGACGGGGGCTCCCAGTCCACCCGCGCCCACGACGAGCACCCGGGCGTTCATAATCCGTTCCTGGCCCTCCACGCCCACATCCTGTAATAGTATGTGGCGCGAGTATCGCTGTATCTGTTCTTCCGTAAAGTCAATCATAGCAGACGTAATTTTTCACGATTCGCTTTTACCTCATCCCTTGTAACTCCCTCCGCCCATGAAATAGAGGAAATCCACATGGTCGCCTTCCTTCAGTTGCAGGCTGTCCCATTCGTTGCGGTCGGCAAACTCTTCGTTCACCTGCACACTCACCATTTCGGGTTGCTGCACATCGTTGGCCTTGATGAGTTCCGTCACGTTCAACGGCAGGTTCACCTCCTGCACTTCTCCGTTTACATAAATCTTTGCCATAGTCGTCTCGTTTTCAATTAAGTATCTCGGGGGCAAAGTTACAGCAAATACCGCGACCATGCAATCGCATAATCGCGGTATTCGCATACCACACATGGGGTATAACCCTTATTTTCAGGGGCTTCCGTGCGGCTCGTTCTTCAACGGAAAAGCCCCCGAAAGATTATTTTTAGCAGGCGTCGTTGCGGGTGACGATGAAGAGTTTGTCGCTGGGGCGGACCTTGGCGGGGACGGGAATGCTGACGTGCCAGCCCTTCCGGGCCACCTGAACGGGGCGGAGGTCGTAGCGAATCTCCTCGGCGGTGAGGCGCAGGGCACCGGTGGTGGGGCCGGTGACGAGTATCTGGTCGCCCTGGTGCAGTTCGCAGGCCTCGATTTTGAACTCGGCCACGCCCAACTTGGAGTAGTAACGGATGCCCTTGGCGCAGTAGGTCTTCTTTTCGGTGGCGCTGGAGCCGGGCTTGCGCGTCCATTCGCCCAGGAGTTGGCCCTGGTAGTAGCCGTCCCAAAAGCCGCGGTTGAAGACGCTGGCGAGGCGCTGGTTCCACGCCTGCCGTTTCTCTTCCGTGAAGGTGCCGTCCAGGACGCTCCGTATGGCTTCCTTGTAGCAGCGCACCGTCGTGTCGACATAGTCGGCCCCGCGAGCACGTCCTTCTATCTTGAATACGCGTACGCCGCTGTGCATCATGCGGTCGATGAAGTCGATGGTTTTCAGGTCTTTCGGACTCATGATGTACTTGTTGTCGACCTGCAGTTCGGTGCCCGTCTCGGTGTCGCGGACGGTGTAGGAGCGGCGGCACAGTTGCATGCACTCGCCCCGGTTGGCCGAGCGTCCCATGTTGTCGAGGCTGAGGTAGCACTTGCCGCTGACGGCCATGCAGAGGGCGCCGTGGCAGAACATCTCGATGCGCACCGGCCGTCCGCTGGGGCCCGTGATGTGCTGTTCCTCAATCTGCCGGTAGATTTCGGCCACCTGCTCCATCTTTAGTTCGCGGGCCAGGACGACAACGTCGGCAAATTGGGCGTAGAAGCGCAGGGCCTCGATGTTGGAGATGTTCAACTGCGTAGAGAGGTGCACCTCCATGCCCACCCGTCGGCAATACGTCATCACGGCCACATCGGAGGCGATGACGGCGGAGATGCCGGCCTCGCAGGCCGCGTCGATGATTTGGTGCATCAGGGCGATGTCGGCGTCGTAGATGATGGTGTTGACGGTGAGGTAACTCTTCACGCCAAAGGTTCGGCACTCGCGGGCGATGCGGCGCAGGTCGTCGATGGTGAAAGTGGAGGCCGAGTGGGCGCGCATGTTCAGTCGCTCGATGCCGAAGTAGATGCTGTCTGCCCCGGCGCGCAGGGCTGCAGCCAACGATTCGGGCGAACCCACGGGGGCCATGACCTCAAAACCTCCCCCTACACACTCCAAAGGAGGGGGCATGAGCCGCCTTCCATCCTCTTGAGAAATAGTGGAATCGTTATTCATCGGGTGTGTATTTTTATTCATTATTACCATATCATTATTCACCCCTCAGTGCAAATTTATTATTTATAATCCTCCCTCAATGTGGCTGATGCCCCTTCCTTGGGAGGGAAGAGGTCTTCCAGTGTTTGATGAGTTGCTTGAGTTCTTTCTTTGTCAAGGTCACGACGGCTCCGTGCTTCTGTTCCGAGAAGTTGGTGCGGCGCATGGGGCACTGTCCGTCGTCGAAGTAGCCGAGTGGAGTGAAATGCTGGAGGTCGGTGGTTTCGCAAAAATAGAAATTATGGGGCTCCATGGAGTAACGGTCCTGCATGAGTATCCACTTCTGCTCGCCGATGCGCTTCCACAACATCGGAGCCTCGTGGGCCTGGGGCACTCCGTCGTCGAAGGGGAGGAAAGTGTAGGGGCCTGTGAGAGAGTGGCTTGTGGCGTGGCGTGGATGCCCGTTCTCGGTGCAAAAGAGATGGTAGGTGCCGTTAATCTTTGTAATATCCGAGTCGATAATGTTCGTGGTGATGTGTCCCTGCGCGTCGGCCGGAGCTTTCAGGAGCACCTGGGGGGCGGAGGTCATGTGGGTGAAGTCGTCGCTCATGTAGACGTAGCGGATGTGGTTGTGTCCGCGCTGGAAGCGGGTGGTGAAGTGCATGAGGATGCGCCCGTCGTCGGTGGTCACCATCTCGGGAGCCCAGACGCAGCCCACTTCGCTCCACGGCAAGGGATTTCCTTCGCCGTCGACCTCACCCGTCGGGTCGGTGAGAGATGAGAAGTCGAGATTGGTGCGCTGCCAGTGGATGAGGTCGCGGGAGCGCAGCAGCACCAGCCCGCGATTGTTGCCCCAGTCATACTTCTTGCCGTCGCGCTCCCATTCGGTCGTGCGTACACCGTCGCGGCGCCCGAAGACATGAAGGTCGGTCATGGCGACGCAGAAAGCGCCGTCGGGGGCACGGAAGATGTAGGGGTCGCGGATGCCCTTCTGCACGGCA
>JAFSXQ010000181.1 GCA_017444005.1 Bacteroidaceae bacterium
ATTTCTCGTTGAGCCATTGTCGCACAGCCGTCGCCTGCATCATCGACGAACGGCCCTGCGGCATCGACATCGAGTCGACGGGCAGGAAGGTCAGCGACAGCCTCATCCACTACAGCATGAACAATGAGGAACAAGCAAAAATCGCCCATTCCATCGACAAAAGTCGCACATTCCTCCGTCTGTAGACTCGCAAGGAAGCCGTGCTGAAACTCATCGGCACAGGCATCCGCGACACCATGAAGGACGTGCTCACCGACTGCCCCTATCCATTGGAGACCCGCGAAACAGAACGCTGGGTGATGAGCATCGCCACATCACCCAGCAAATAAAGTTCCGTCAAAAATCCGTCAATACTTTGACGGTAGTTCCGTCAATACCTTGACGGTGGTACCGTCAATATAATGAGGGTACTCCCGTCAATATATTGATGGGCCGCTGCTAAAGTTTTGTCCAATACACCGTCTCACTGATGGGGCCCCACGAACCGCGCACCTTCAGTGTCTTGGCATCCTTGAACGAGACGCGGACCTTGAAGAACTTGCCACGCGTCGGGTCGTAGATCTGACCATTGCCCCACTCCTGCTTGGCCTCGTCGAAGGTTATCTTGTCGATAAGCACAATCTTGTCGGAAGGCGTCGTGCGTTTCGACTTGTCGGGATTCTTCTTATCCGTGCGGGGCGAACCGTCCTTCTCCTTCATGTTCTCCAGCCACACGACCTGACAACTGTACCCGTTGCCATTCTTGCGGAACGTCACTTTCGAGTTGTCCTGGCCCTGCACCACCTTGTACGTACCCAGGATGTCGTCGGCCTTCACCTGTGCCGACACGCTGCCGACGGCCATCAGGCCGCACACCAGCATCATAAGAAACTTCTTCATTGTTCTTTTCTCTGTTTAAGTTCGTTTGCGGGGACAAAGTTAGTCATTTTTGGTCATACTAGAAAACGTTTAAGGTTTTTTGACTATAAAGCGAGACACAAAAGACAATATCCCGCTATTGTTTCTCGGTCATGTAAGCCCAATAGCGGCGGGGCATGTCGTTGAGTTGCTTCTTGGGGTTCATGCGTTCCTTGATGCAGATGGCCTTGAAGTAGGTGCGCCAGAGGCGTTGGAAGAGTTGGTCGTTCTCGGAGAGCAGTTCCTCGGCGAGTTGTCCCGTGCGCAGGTCGAAGGGCAGAGACGCCGTATCCTCGAAGGTGACGCGCGTCACCTCGCGTTGGTCGAAGTAGTAGCCATACTGCCGACGGGCGTCGTAGATGAGCCAAGGCTGGTCCTGGAATCGGTCGCGGAAGTGGTCGATGATGAGGGGCAGCACGCTGTGGTCGGGATGGACGACGCCGAGGTACGTGCCGTCCTGGGCCTTCTGGAAGCGGATGAACTGCATCATGCGCAGCCGCTCGTGCATCACGCGCCGCGCCGTGTTGGTGACGAAGAGCACGTCGGGGTCGGCAAAGTTGCGCTCCAGAGAGCGTTTTGCTTCAAACACTTTATAAATATAATGAAACAGCGGTGTGTCGAGTTCCCGGTCCTCGGAGAGGAAACTGACCGCAAGCATCCGCATCGCCTCGTGCGACAGGTGCTTCTCCAGGCCTTTCCACACACGCCGGGCCTTCTCCTCCGTCGTGGCCACCCGGTGCGATTCGTCGCAAAACAGCGGCAATGGTTCCCCCTCCCCTATCAGCGCATCGGGCCGTTGCCTCAACGAGTAGGCATCGAAGACGGCGGCGAGCACGCCGTCCAGCGTCCGGTCAAAAGCGTAAATCAGCATCCCTTAATCCGTTTTATCTGTGCCATCCGTGGTTGTCACTCCTTCATTGTTCCCGAAGTCCAGGGTCATCTGTTGTTCCAAGGCGGCACGCTTGCGCTGGGCTTCGGAGACGAGCAGGGGGCGCAGGCGTTCGGGGTGCATTTCGTTCACGCCCACGATGGGGTTGGCGTAGGAGGCGGAGAGTTCGCCGCAGGTGATGAAGTACTTCGCCTTCTTCATCACCACGCCCATCTTCTTCAGGTGGTACGAGGTGAGGCGCGCAAACCGGCGCGAATTGACGATGAGCGTGGCCGACTTCACGCCGATGCCCGGAACGCGGAGAATGCGCTCGTAGTCGGCGCGGTTGATGTCGACGGGGAAGGCTTCGGGATGGCGGAGCGCCCACGCAAGTTTGGGGTCGACGTCAAGGTCGAGGTTCGTGTGGAGGTCGTCCACCAGTTCGTCGGCACGGAACTGGTAGAAGCGCATGAGCCAGTCGGCCTGGTAGAGGCGGTTTTCGCGGACGAGGGGCGGCTGTTTCAGCACGGGCAGGCGCGGGTCGTAGGTGTTCACGCTGATGTAGCCACTGTAATACACGCGGCGCAGGGTGGGTTGCTGATAAAGCGCACTGGACATGCGCAGGATGTCGCGGTCGCTGTCCCCGGTCGCCCCCACGATCATCTGTGTCGACTGCCCTGCCGGTACGAAGCGCGGCGCGTGGCGCAAGCGTCGGCGGTCCTCCTTGTTCTCCAGGACGCCCTGCTGGATGAGGGCCATCGGCTGGAACACGCTCTGGTGGTCCTTCTCGGGCGCCAGCAGTTTCAAGGATTCCTCACGGGGTATTTCGATGTTCACGCTCATGCGGTCGGCCCACCGCCCGGCCTCGGCCAAGAGTTCGCGCGAGGCGCCGGGAATGCTCTTCAGGTGGATGTAACCGTTGAAGCGATGCACCGTCCGCAGGTCGCGGACGATGGCCACCAGTCGCTCCATCGTGTAGTCAGGCGTGCGCACCACGCCGCTCGACAGGAAGAGGCCCTCGATGTAGTTGCGACGATAGAACTCCATCGTGATTTCCTCCAGTTCCGAGACGGAGAGCGTGGCGCGGCGGATGTCGTTCGTCCGGCGGTTGACGCAATAGGCGCAGTCGTACTTGCAGTAGTTCGTGAGCATCACCTTCAAGAGCGATATGCACCGCCCGTCGTCGGCAAACGAATGGCAGATGCCCACGCCCCCGACGGTGTTTCCCACCATGCCCGCCTTGCCCTTCCGCACGGTGCCGCTGCTGGAGCACGACACGTCGTACTTCGCCGACTCGGCCAGTATCCGCAGTTTCTCTATCGTCCGTTCCGTGAGCATAACAGACGCAAAGATATAAAATATTATTGGAAAATTGATGATAAAATACCAAATATTTGATATTGTCTCACAAATTTGCCATCGAAAGATGCAAATTAGAAGCGCCCGCCGCCTCCGAAGCCGCCGCCACGGGGGCCATCGCCTCCACCGCTACGACCACCGCCATTGCGACCGCCGCCCTCGCCACGACCGCCTTCACGAGGGCCATCACCTTCGGGGCGCTCGCGCATGCCTTCGCCACGATTGCCACGCTGACCACGTCCGCCGAACTTACCAAACCGGTATTCCGCCGTAAAGAGGACGTAGGAGTTCACCGCCTCGTGGCGCGAATCGGTACGTGCCGTGGCCGATATGTTTCGGTTGATGTTGTCGCGCTGGCGCAGGAGGTCGTAGGCCCGCACGCTCAGGGTGAGGTTCTTCTGCTTCAGCAGTCGCTGACTGATGCTGGCGTTCCAGATGACCTTGTTGGTATTCATCGAGGCATCGGCATATCCGCGACGGCTCTGCTCCGAGATGTCCGTCCACAGGCTCATGCCCCAGGGGAACTGCAGGTTCACTGAACCGCCATACGAAAAGTTGTAGGTATCGAGGTTCGAAGCCGACGAGTTGGTCGAACGGCTGTGGTTGTACCCGATGTTGCCGTTGGTGCTGACCTCCAGATTGTACATCGACTCCCAGTCGCGGCGATACGACAGGCGCAGGCTCTGGCGGACGTTCTTACCCCGTGTACGGTTCTTCACGGTCTCCTGCGTCTTGCTTTGATAGACATACGAGACGGCATTCGTCATCGAACCGTTCGTGCTCGTGTTGATGCGCCAGTATTTCTCCGGCCCCAGCGCCGTGTTGAAGTTGAACGAAGCCGAGCCGTTCCAGTTGCCGTTGATGTTCACGGGCTTCGATATGCGCCCGCCCGTCACGTCGTTGTATTCGGTGCGGTTGGTGGTGGAGTTCTGCGTGGTGCGGAACTGTCCGTTCACCGAGAACGTGCGCTGTTTGTCGTTAATCGAACGATTGTAGTTGGCCGACATGTTGTGGGTGAACGAAGGCTTCAGTTCCGGGTTACCCAGTCGGATGTTCAGGGGGTCGGCGTTCGACAGCGTATCGGGGATGAGGTCGGTGATGCCGGGCTGCCCCGTGTTGCCGTTATAGCGGAAGTCCAACTGCTCCGTCCGGCTGAACATATACCGGAAGTTCACCGTGGGCGAGGCATTGAAGACCGCACGGCGCACGTCGTAGTGCTTCACGCCCTTCGTATAGTCCACGCGGTTCACCTGCGGCTGCAGGTTGGCCCCGACGGTCAGGCGATACAGTGTGCGGTTCATGCGCAACTGCAGCCGGATGTCGTGGTTCTGGTAGACGTTGGTCGTATAGTTGCACTGGTCGCGGTCGGGGGCTGCAATGCTCTCCCAGAGGCGATAGTTGTCGATGGTGATGCCATAGGTCTCATAGGGCTTATAGGGTCCATTGGCCCCATTGGCCCCCTCCATCCAGTCAAAGATACTACTGACGTTACGGTCGCGGTCGCTGAACCGGTAGTTGTACTGGTACGACATCTGCAGGAAGAGTTGCCGCCCGATGGGTTCGATGTAGGTCAGGCGCGTCGACACGTTGCGGTTCTTCGACGGGGCTTCGTTGTACTGAATCTTATGGTACACCGAGTCCTCGCCCGTGACGGCCAGCAACTGGTAGTAGTCGGTCTGGCTGTAGTTCTGCCCCTCGCTATCCGACGTGCCCCAACCGACATCGGCGTTCAGGGTCACGTTGCGACCAGCCTTTGCCAAACGGCGGTTGGCCTGCACCGACACGCTTCCGTTCAGGTTGTGCGAG
>JAFSXQ010000182.1 GCA_017444005.1 Bacteroidaceae bacterium
CATGCGCACCAAGGCTGAACTCGAGGCCTACCTGTATGCCCACATCAGTGCCGAATCGGACAGCGCCTATCAGGTGTATGCCCAGGCCGGTGCATTCGCATGGGCACCCGAGACCTACGAGAACTTCACCGACGACAACTGTCAGGCAGCCTGCTACTATCTGGACCGCCGCGAGGTGCTCAGCAACCCCAGTTTCCTCAACTTCAAGTTCGAGGTACTCGACGGCAACATCTCCTCGCCCACCGTATTCTTTCGTAGCCGCCTCACCGAGCGCAGTTTCAGCATGACCAGCGTATCGCGCGGCACCGGTGCCGACCCCATCACCATGGGCATCCACGCTCGCGGTTGCGGCATGCCGCTCTACAACGACAAGTCGAGTTCGTACGACTACGTCCTGAAGATTCAGGAGAAGGCCAAGGCCTACGGTGCCAACCTCACCAAGGAAGACATCTACAGCGGAGCCTACGACGACCTGGTACAGAAGTGTGTCGAGGACCTCATCGTCGACGAGGAGGCTCTGGAACTCGCCTTCGAGGGCAGCCGCTTCTTCGACCTCATGCGTGTGGCTAAGCGCCGCAACGACCCCAACTATCTGGCCAGCCGCGTAGCCAAGCGCGACGCCTCTCTGCTGGGCAAGTTGCAGAACCCCGACAACTGGTACTTCAAGTTGCCGAACCGCTAAACCCATAACCTCCCCACAAAGAAGAGGGTGTGTCAAATTGAACGACACACCCTCTTCTTTTTATTTTAACCACGAATTACTGTTCTCACGAATCTCGTTCCCCTCTCACTCGTTCCTCGATGGTCTGGAACACGACGAAGAGGACGGGTACGATGAAGAGAAGGGCGACGGTGCCGATGAGCATGCCTCCGATGGTGCCCACACCGAGCGAACGGTTACCGTTGGCCCCGACGCCAGTGGCCAGGGCCAGAGGCAGCAGGCCGAAGACCATCGTCAGCGAAGTCATGAGGATGGGGCGCAGGCGCACCTCGGCTGCCGACAGCGCGGCGGCAACGATGCTCATGCCCTGGCGGCGGCGCGTGGTGGCATACTCGGTGAGCAGGATGGCCGTCTTGGCCAGTAGGCCGATGAGCATGATGAGGCCGGTCTGCATGTAAATGTTGTTCTCCAGCCCCCACAGGCGGGCGAAGAGGAAGGAACCGGCCAGGCCGAAGGGCACGCTGAGGATGACGGCCAGGGGGATGAGCAGGCTCTCATAGAGGGCGCAGAGGATGAGGTAGATGAAGATGATGCAGAGGACGAAAACCAGCGTCGTGGTGTTCTGTGCCGAGGCTTCCTCACGGGTCATGCCGCCGAACTCGTAGCCGTAGCCCTCGGGCAGTTGCTCGGCCGCCGTCTGGCGTATGGCCTCGATGGCCTGGCCGCTGCTGTAGCCCTCGGCAGCCGTTCCGCCGACCTGTATGGAGGGGAAGAGGTTGAAGCGCGAGAGCGTCTCGGAACCGTAGACGCGAGTGAGGGTGAGGTACTGGCCGATGGGCGACATCTGTCCGTCGGCGTTGCGCACGAAGATGTTGTTGAGCGACTCGGTGTCGAGGCGATACTCGGGCGAGGCCTGCACCATGACGCGATAGAGTTTGGTGAAGCGGACGAAGTTGGAGGCATACGTGCCGCCGATGTATCCGCTGAGGGCCGCCAGCACATCGGCAGGCGACACGCCGCGACGCTTGCAGAGGGCGGCATCCACCTCGACGCGATACTGCGGATAACTGAGCGAGAAGTTGGTGTAGGCACGGCTGATCTCGGGCCGCTGGTTGAGGGCGTCGATGAGGCGGTTGGTGTAGAGAAGCAGGTCGTCGATGGTGCCGCCGTGCTTGTCCTGGACGTGGAGTTCGAAGCCGTTGATGCGTCCGAAGCCGGGCAGCATGTTCTGCGTGTTGACCTGTATCTTGGCGTTGGCAATGCCGGCGGTGCGGCGGTAGATTTCGTCGACGACGCTCTGCACATCGTCGCCCTTGCCGCGGCGCTCGTTCCACATCTTCAGTTTCAGGGTGAAGTTACCGTTCGACGACGACTGCTCGAAGTTGTTGCTGTTGCCGGCGATGAGCGAGTAGATGCGCAACTGGGGCAGGTCCTGGATGCGGGCCTCCACCTCCTTCAGTATCGAGTAGGTCTGTTGCAGGCTGCTGCCGGGCGCGGCCTGTACGTTGATGAAGACGGTGCCCATGTCCTCGTTGGGCACAAGGCCGGTCTTGGTGGTACGCATCATCCAGCCCAGACAGGCGCAGGCCACCCCGACGAGCACCAGGGCCAGCCAACGCCGGCGGATGAAGCCCCCAACGCTGCGCTTATAGTGAGCCGAGAGGGCGGCAAAGCCCGTGTTGAAGGCCCGGCCGAAGCGCGACGGCGGGGTGCGCCGCATGATGATGGCCGATAGGGCCGGCGAGAGCGTGAGGGCGTTGAAGAGCGATATGGCCACGGCTATGGCCATGGTAAGGCCGAACTGGATGTAGAACGTGCCCGTGACGCCGCCGATGAAGCAGACGGGCACGAAGACGGACATGAAGACCAGCGTGGTGGTGATGAGGGCCGAGGTGATGCCATGCAGGGCCTCTTCGGTCATCGCGCGGGGCGAACCGTCCTCGCCTCCCTCCATGCGGGCCTGGACAGCCTCGACGACAACGATGGCATCGTCCACCACCGTGCCGATGACCAGCACCAGGGCAAAGAGCGTGAGCATGTTCAGCGAGAAGCCGATGGCGTAGATGACGGCCAGGGTGGCCACGAGCGAGACGACGATGGCCACGGCGGGGATGACGGTGGCGCGCCAACTGCCCAGGAACACCCACACGACCAGGACCACCAGCAGCAGGGCCTCGAAGAGCGTCTCCAGGACGTTGGCAATGGAGGCGTCGAGGAAGTCCTTCTTCGACTCCAGGTCCTCGATGACGATGCCCGGCGGCAGCGACTGCCGGATGTCCTCCACCTCGCGGTCGATGGCCTTGATAATCTCGTTGGCGTTCGACCCGGCCACCTGGTTGATACTGATGTTCACACCGGGGCGGCCGTTCGTCTCGCCGATGATGTTGTAGTTCTGCGACCCCAGTTCCACACGGGCAATGTCGCCGATGCGCAACACGTCGCCGTTGGGCAGCGAGCGGACGACCATCTGTTCGTAGCCCCGTTCCTCCTCATAGCGTCCGCGGTACTTCAGCACGTACTGGAAGGTGTTGGCCGACTCGGCGCCCAGCGTGCCCGTGGCCACCTCCACGTTCTGCTCGTCCAGCACGCGGGTGACGTCGGCCGGTGTCAGGCCGTAGCGGGCCATTTTCTGCGGGTCGAGCCAGATGCGCATCGAGTAGTCGGCCCCCATCACGTTCACCTCGCCCACGCCGGGTATGCGGCTCAGGCGCGGCTCGATGTTAATCTTCGTGTAGTTGGCCAGGAAGGAGCGGTCGAAGGTGCTGTCGGGGCTGTAGACGCTGATTTGCTTGATGTTGGAGGTCTGCCGTTTGCGCACGGTCAGTCCGCCCTTCACCACGTCGCTGGGCAGTCGGCCCTGTACGGTGGCTGCGCGGTTCTGCACGTTCACCATCGCCATGTCGGGGTCGGTGCCCTGGCGGAAGAAGATGCCGATGGAGGCCGAGCCGTTGTTGCTGGCGGTGGACGACATGTACATCATGCCCTCCACGCCGTTGATGGCCTCCTCCAGGGGCACGATGACGCTCTTCTGCACCGTCTCGGCGTTGGCTCCGGTGTAGTTGGCCATCACACGCACCGTGGGCGGTGCTATCTCGGGAAACTGTTCCAGCGCAAGGCGGCTGAGGCCTATGATGCCCAGCAGCACCAGCAGCACCGACATGACGCCGGCCAGTATCGGGCGGTCTATGAATGTCCTGACGTTCATTTTGGTCGTTTGGGGGGGATTGTATTCAACGTACTTTTATGCCTTCACGCAGCAGTCCGGCCCCCTCGGCAACGATGGTGTCGCCGACACTGAGCCCCTGCTCCACGATGTAGTCGCGCCCGTTGTTCTGCGCGAACAAGGTGACGGGCGTGGACTTCGTCTGGCCATTCACGACGCGGTAGACAAACGAGCGGTTCTGCAGTTCGTAGGTGGCCTCCTGCGGAATGACGATGCACTGCTGGCGCTCGGTGGGCACCACGACGGTGGCACTGCCGCCATTGTGCAGCAGGTGGCGCGGATTGGGGAAGGTGGCACGCAGCGTGACGGCTCCCGTCTGGGCATCCACCGTTCCGCTGACGGCACTGATGCGCCCCACGGTGTCGTAGTCGCTCCCGTTGCTCAACTGCAGGCTGACGGCCGGGGCCTTGGCGATGAAGTCCGCGATGGTGCCGTACTGGGCGATGAGGTCGAGGGCCTGATTCTCGGTGATGCTGAAGTAGGCATACATCTCGCTGTCGTCGGCCACGGTGACCAGCGGCTCGCTGATGCTGCTGCTGACCAGGGCCCCGATGTGCCAGGGAATCATCGAGGCCACACCACTGACGGGACTCTTCACCTCGGTGTAACTCAGGTTGTTGCGGGCGTTCAGTTCCTGTGCCCGTGCCTGCGACAGGGCGGCCTCGGCCTCCAACAGGGCGTTGTGCATGGTCAGCACGTTCGACTCGGCCACCACGTTGCCCTCCTGCAGGGCCCGTGCGTTGTCGTAGTTCAGCCGGGCTGTGGCCAGCCGGGCCTCGGCGCTCTTGCGGGCGGCAACGGCCGACTCCAGTGCTGCGCGATAGGGCACTTGGTCGATGACGAACAGCGTCTGGCCCTGTCGCACGGTCTCTCCCTCGCCGGTCAGTATGCGGGTGATGCAGCCCGACACCTGCGGACGCACCTCCACAATCTGGCGTCCCGTCAGCCGGGCGCTGTAGGCCCGCGACAACTTCACGTCCCGACAGTCCACCACCATCGTCTTGTACTCAGCAGCGGCCTGCTCCTTCTGTTGCTCACTGCCACACGCCGCCGACAGGAGTCCGACGGCAAGGAACGGCAGGAAATATACTTTCACAACGCGTTTCATATCAAACAGTTATATGATTGTTTTTTCGGTTAGTTAGCCACAAAGATACGAAGAAATGGGCAAAGAGGCAAATTTCGCACCCCATTTCTTGCTGTAGGCCATCGCGATAGGACTAATTTTGCGACATTGCGAAACATTTCCGCCAAATGTCTTGACCACAATCCAGTAAAGTTGTAACTTTGAGGCATGAAGAAGACGTTTATCCTGTTTTTTGCCCTGATGTGCGCCGTCGGACTGGGTGCACAGCCCTATCGCGACGCCACGCTGCCCGTGGAGCAGCGCGTAGAGGACCTGCTTAAGCGAATGACCACGGAGGAAAAGGTGGCCCAACTGCTGTGCCCACTGGGGTGGCAGTACGACGAGAAGGGCGATTCGCTGGGCGTGGGCATGCTGTGGGCCACGTTCCGCGCCGACCCGTGGACAGGCCGCACGCTGGAGAACGGCTTCACGCCGCGCACGGCAGCCCGGCGGGCCAACGCTTTGCAGCGCCACGCCGTGGAACGGACACGACTGGGCATCCCCCTGTTCCTGGCCGAGGAGGCTCCGCACGGCCACATGGCCATCGGCACGACCACCTTCCCCACGGGCCTGGGCCTGGGGGCAACGTTCTCGCCCGAACTGATGGAACGCATGGGGCAGACCATCGCCCGCGAGATACGCCTCCAGGGCGCACACATCGCCTACGGCCCTGTACTCGACCTGGCACGCGACCCGCGCTGGAGCCGAACGGAGGAAACGATGGGCGAAGACACGTACCTCGTGGGCACGCTGGGCAGTGCTATGGTGCGAGGTATGGGGGCGGGCGACCTGTCGAAGCCAACAACCGCCATCGCCACGCTGAAGCACCTGGCAGCCTACGGCATGGGCCTGGGCGGACAGAACGGCGCTGCCGTCTCGCTTGGGCAGCGCGAACTCCTGCTGGACTATCTGCCCCCCTTCCGCCGGGCCATCGAGGCCGGAGCCCTGTCCGTGATGACGGCCTACGGAGCCGTCGATGGTGTGCCCTGCACGGCCAACCCGTGGCTCCTGCGCGACGTGCTGCGCCGGCAGTGGGGCTTCCGCGGCTTCGTCGTGTCCGACCTCTACAGCATCAATGTCCTGCACAACACACTGCACGCCGCCCCCTCGCTGGCCGACGCCGCCCGCATGGCCCTGGAGGCCGGGGTGGACGTAGACCTGGGCGCGAGCGCCTTCCGGGAATTAAGAATTGATACGTCCAACATCAATGAGGCCGTGCGCCGAGTGCTGCGCCTGAAGTTCGAGATGGGACTGTTCGAGC
>JAFSXQ010000183.1 GCA_017444005.1 Bacteroidaceae bacterium
TCGAGCACCGTCACGGCAATCATAATCATGTTGTCGGGGAACTCGCTGTCGTCCACGGGAACGAAGTGGAGCTCCTTACCAGTCCCCTTTTGTGGGGATGATTCATTGAGGCTGGCCCTCCCTCTAAAGGGGAATGAGAGAGGAGCTGTTCGCGGGTAGTGGAACGTCTTGGTCGTGGCGGCCTTTGACAGGTAGACGTAGCCCTCGCCGGGGACGATGCTCTCCAGTGTGCCTTCCCACGTGCCTCGGCTGCCGAACATGGCGTAGGCACGGCGGCTCTTCACCATGTCGCCCACCTCGGGCTGCAGGTCGGCGAAGGCCTCGTCGGGCGACATGGCGCTGCCCGCCAGCGTGCCTATCCAGTTGTAGCCCTTCTTGATGGTCTGCGCCTGCTGTGTCACGTCGATGGCCTTGCCATAGATGTTGAGCGTCGTGGCGCCCGACACCTGCACCTTGTACATCTGGCCGGGCTGCATCTCTTCCAACGAGCCGTTGAGGGCCACCTTTCCGTCGCTGCCCTTATAGGCCGACGCAAAGGCGGTCTTGCTCTTTACGTACTGGTACTTCTGCAGGTCGGAAGCCTTCTTGGGCAGGATGTCCTCGATGGCCGTCGACTCAGGCTGCACGTACATCGACATCCATGTCCATCCGCGAGGCAGCGTGACGGTCTGCAGCTGGTCGTCGGTAGAGCGGAACTCCACGGGATTGTCGTAGGTTCCTATCAGGGCATCCGGAGTGTAGGTCAGGTCGTACTGCTTCTTTCCGTCGGGCATGGTGAGCTCCACGATGGGGTATGTTATGCCCGTCGAGGCATCGTACATCTTGAATGTCACGTTGCGCTCACCGGTGCTCAGTTCGGTAGCCGAACCTCCATAGACTATCATGTCTACGAAGTAGGCATCGCGTGTCGGCACATAGCGTGGCCTTCCTACGCCAACGCACTGGTCCATGTCGTCGAAGGCTGCTACCATCGTCTCGGTGTACTCGCAAATCTTGCCGTCAATGTACACCTGTCCCGTCAGGGTCATGTTGCTTTCGTAGAGGTTGGGGTTCACAGTCCAGTCGGGCACGTCGCCCTTCACCGTGACGTTTACTTGCAGCACGCGGCGAATGCCCAGTCGGTCGGTCAGGTAGACGTACTCGGTGTGCTGGCCAATGGGCGCGTTGGCACTGACGGTAAAGTTCACGGTCTGCAGTTCGTCGGTGGCAGTTCCGGTGGGCTTGTCGACCGTCATCCACGTGGGCAGCCCGCTGATTTCGTAGTACTGCGGCATGCCCGTGTTGTTGTAGATGATTCTCGACAGGGTGGCCGTCTCATCCCACTGCTTCTCAACGCTGGCTGTCGCCACGCCGAGGCCCAGCCAACTGACGCTGGCAAAGTCGGTGTGGAACTTCCACGTCACGCTCTCCGAGTTGTTGCCGTGCTCGTCCTTGATGTAGTTCACCGAGGCCACGAAGTCGTTGTTGTCCATCAGCGGCAGTACATTGTCGGGGAAGGAGAAGTAGATTTCGTCGGCCGAAGCGGTGAAGTCAAACTGCGAGTCGTCGAGGCGCATCTTCGTCGAGCCGGGTTTCAGGGCCGGGGCGTTTAGCGCTTCGCCAACTAATAGTGAAGAGTTGTTAGTGTCAATCTTCAGGCGCGATGTGCTCTCACCGAAGTTGCCGAGCGAGAATTCGGTGACGACGTTGCCCTGCTGGGTGCGGTGAATCTCCTCCATGGGGAAGTAGCCCGCCAGACCGGGATAACTGTCGTCCATGCGCTCATACATGCGTTCGGCAATGAGTTGGCCGTCGAGGGCCGCGCTCCAGATGCGAATCTCGTCGACGTCGCCCGTGAAGCGATTGATGGTCGGGGATTGCAAATCCCCTTCAACGGATTGCAAATCCCCTCCAACGGATTGCAAATCCCCTCCAACGGATTGCAAATCCCCTCCAACGCCATCCTGAAGTATGCCGCCCACGATGAGGTAGTTCGACTTGATACCCGGCACGTTGGCCTCGGGTAGGACCTTCACGGCTTCGCCGTCGACATAGGCCACGGCGCTGGTGCCGCGACGCACGTTGAAGGCCAGGTGGTGCCAGTTGCCGTCGAGGTAGTTCTTCTCGCTGAGTGTCACGTCGCTGTTGGCCGTGGTGAGCATCAGTTTCTGGTTGCTGAAGCCAATGTTGATGCCGCTTACCGACATGAGTGTGGCTACATTGCCGTTTTCGGCCTCGGTGCCACGGAACCACATCTCGTAGGCGAAGTTGTCGGTCTTGGTGGGCTGGAAGGTGGCTATGTTGATGCGCAGCGGACTGTTCTCCTCGCCGGTGAGGTGGGCGGCGCGGTTCTCGTTGTTGATGTACCACGACTCGCTGTCAGTATGGAAATGGCGCGAGCGGGCGCGGTCGGTAATCTGCGTGCCGTGGCCCTCGTCCATCTGCCAGTAGCCCACGAGGCCCGGCGTGTAGGATGCACGGGTCTTGGTGCGTGAGGTGTAGAGTTCTTCGGCCGTGACGTTGTTGTTCCAGATGCTCAGTTCGCTCACCATGCCGGTCATGCCGTTGCCGCCGATGGCCAGTTTGCCATGGCCGGCCAGGTCGTTGGCCTGCACGTCCTTGCCCACGTACTTGGGCTGGTTCATGTCGGCCGTGACGTAGAGCATGGTGATGGTGTTCGTGGTCGGGGATTGCAAATCCCCTCCAACAGCCGTCTTGCGCTTGTAGTTCAGCGCCATGTACATCCACTTGTTCTCGGGCAGCGTCTCGTTGGTCTCGTAGACATCGTCGGCGCCTCCCACGCGGGCCTGCAGTTTGCCGCCGTCGTGGGTAGATAGCGACAGCAGGTTGTTCTCGGTGCCCAGGCTGACGATGTTGCCGTCGCCCTGGCGGTAGAACCACAGGTCGAAGGCGCAGTCGGAGTTCGACAGGTCGTAGATGGCATCGGTCTCAATGGCGCTGCCGTTCAGTTGCACGGCCACGTCGGGATATTGTCCGTCGCCATAGGCCACGTTGTTCATGCCGCCCTCGATGCGGAAGTTGGCACTCTTCGACAGGCCGTCGGCATTGAGCGCCTCGTTGAAGCGCAGGTGCATGTTGTTGCGGTTCATGTAGGTCAGTTGGCCGTCCTCGGGGCTCACCATGCCTAATAGTTTCGGGCCGTGGGTGTCCTGCATCACCTCTATCTTCTCCGTTTCGTAGGTCACCTCCTCGGTGCCGTACATGCCGAAGGTCTGTGCCTGCAGTTCGTAGAGGCCGTCCTCGGGGAACTCAACGGCGGTGGTGATGATGGGCGTATTGGGCAGGAGCGTCTGGCTGGCCTCAGGATTGACGTACCACTCCCTGGCAAGCGTCCACGAGTCGGTGCCCTTCTTGCGGTAGCGCACGCGCACGCCGGCCAGGCCCTCGTCCTGACGGTCCAGGTTGCGCAGGGTGACAATGACGCCGCCGTTCTTCTGGTACAGTTCCTGATTGAGCACGGTGTGGTCTACGGCAATGTCGACCAGACCCGATGCCGGCACGAAGTGCGCACTGAGCACTGCGGGGGCGCTGACGGTGGTGGTGTCGGTGGTGGAAGTGAGCACCAGGCGGATGTTCTCGTAGTCCCTGATGGCGCGGTCGCTCTGCATCACGATGAGCTGCTTGTTTATGAGCTCGCCGCCCTTCATCTTCACCGAGCGTCCTTCGTTGCCAATGCTCAGCGGCGAGCCGTCGATGAAGAGTTGAGCGCCGTTGGGGTTGGAGCCGTCGATGACCCTCAAGGCGTAGGTGCATACGCTGTTGGTCTCGCTGGCGTTGTAGAGTTGCAGGTTGAACTTGGCCTGTCCGCCTGTGGGCACGTCGGTGATGGTAGTAGGCCCGTCTACGCGCAACTCAGGCTTTTCCACGCGCATGGTGGCCTCGTCGAGCGGTGTGCCGGGCTGGTAGTAACGGGTATAGGTGGCGCCTTCGTAAGGTTTACTGCTCTGTCCGCCGCGTGTGCGGAAGATGGGACTCCAACTGGCGGGCGACGCAAACACATCGACCGAGAGGGCCGTGGTGGGCTCGGCGTCGCTGATTTGCCAGGTGAACGACTCCTTCACCTCGTCGGTGGTGAGGCTGTCACGGGTGGTTCCCCACGAGTCTTCAAACTGCAAGATGGCGTAGGCACCTACGCCATTCAGCAGCAAGCCCGCCTTCGTCTCGTTGTTTACCGACACCGAAGTCTTCACGGTGTGTCCCTTCGACTTCTCGTTAGATTTCTTCGTAGTGTGGTTGACGCTCGTGCCGCCGGCAATGCTGTAGTTCTTGTCGAAGTAGCCCTGGGCATTGAAGGCATCGATTTTGTCCTCCTCATTCTGGGCCAGCCAGTATTTCCACATCTTGATTTGGTTGGCACACCACTCCACGCTGTCGCAGGCGGCCTGCCGGGCCTCGCCATCCAGTCCGTTCACCACGCGGTAGCCGGGCATACCATTGGCCTGGTCTATCTGCTCGCGGGTCCAGAACTCGGTGTCGCTGTTGGCCTTGCCCCAGGCGGCGTCTCCCTTCTGGTAGTTGGTGTAGTACATCATCTTGCCCGGCACCGTGGGTGCAGAGGCAAGGTCGCCGTCCCAGTGGGTCAGGTAGCCGTCAATGATGGTCTGCCAGTTGGGCATGAGCACATCTTCGACATACTGGTGGGGATAGATGAAGGTAGTGCTGAAGGTCTCGCCCGTGCAGACGGTTTCCTCCTGGTCTATCTTGTACGAGCCGTCCTTCTGCTTGTAGAGTCCGATGGCCTCGCCCTTGCCGAAGAGCAGGTTGGTGGCACGGCCTATGAAGGTGTCGCCGTTGCGCTGGGTATAGGTGTAGCCACTCGGTGTGGTCTTGGCTTCGGAAATGGTGTACGAGTTCAGTTCCTTCACCATTTCTGTATCGTCAGAGATGTTCGAGCGCGTCACCGTGTGGTTCGCCTTCACTGCTATTTGGTTGAA
>JAFSXQ010000020.1 GCA_017444005.1 Bacteroidaceae bacterium
AAAATTGAAAATTGAAAGTTTTGGCTACGCCATTGTCGTTATACTGAAAAAGTGTTGATTAGTCTCTCCATCTCGCCGAAGGCTAACTTTCCGCTCGGCCTTTGGTCGCTCGCCATGCGAGAACTTTCAACTTTCAACTTTCAATTTTCAACTTATGTTTAAATTCCGACTACCACCTTGGCGTACCGCAGCACGGTTTCGTTCAGCATGTAGCCCTTCTCGGTGCAGTCGATGACCTTGCCCTTCAGTTCGTCCGTGGGGGCGGGGAACTGGGTGACCGCCTCGTGGAAGTCGGTGTTGAAGTAGGCTCCCTCGGTCTTCATCTGCGTCACACCCTGCGCCTCCATCACCTTCAGGAACTTCTTGTAGATGAGGTCGACACCCTCCTTTACGGCCTCTACGTCCTCGGCCGACTGCATGTGTTGCAGGGCGCGCTCCAGGTCGTCGATGACGGGCAGCATGGCCTCCAGCACCTTGCGGCCTCCGTTCAGGATGAGGTCGGCCTTCTCCTTCACGATGCGCTTGCGGTAGTTGTCGAACTCGGCCTGTTTGTACAGACGCTCCTTCTCCAGTTCCGCGATGCGTGCCTCGGCCAGTGCCAGTTTGTCCTCCACGGTTTCCTCCAGCGTCTCCTGCTTGTCGGCATTTTCCGTGTCGGCCTTCTCCATATCAGCCTGCTCGGCTGTCACCTTTTCTGTCTCCTCAGTCTTCTCTGTGTCCTCTGCGTAGGCTTTGCCTTCTGTGTTTATCTTTTCTTCTTCCATGACGTTTTTGATTGTATAGTATTACATTTTCCCTTGAACAAAAACCTTGCCAAACCCCCATCGCGCTCCAGCGTTTTATCGCAGTGTGCCAATATTACCCTTCTCCCGGTATATAAACAACCGACCGATGGGGTGTCCATCGGTCGGTTGTCATATAGGGGAAGTTGAAATTTACTTCACGAGTTTCTTCTTGCCGGAGATGTATACTCCGTGCTTCGGGTTGCTGATGCGGCGGCCACTCAGATTGTAGGTGGCGGCGCGCTTTGCATCGGCATTGACACCGGCGATGCCGTCGGGGTCGATGACGGTGAGTGTACCGTTGACGTAACTGATTTCGTAGTTGTCGGCTTCGGCACCGAAGATGCGAATCTCGTAGACACCACCGGGGCTGTCGGCTGTAGCATCGCACTCGATGGTGGGACGTACAAGCAGGATGTCGTCGATCTTCTCGCGGTTGCGCAGGCTGCTGTTGGAGAAGGCAAACTCGGGATTCTCCTCGCCGATGTTGCGCGTGTACGACTTAGCCGTGAGGGTGAGGGGAGCACGCTCTACGGTGAGTACCCCTTCGACACAGGCCAGGTTCGGTGTTGTGATGGTGCCGGCCTCGATGATGATGGGGTAGTTGCCTATGGGGCTGGCCGTTTCGGCAGTCGTGGTCATGGTGGGCTCACCGTTGATGGGAGCGCCGGTCACCTCATAGGTGAACTTCGGGTTGGCACGTCCGTACTGTCGACTGGCCGGTTCGGCGGTCACGGTGGGCACGCCGGTGTATTCCTTGATGGTGGCTTTGGCCTTTGTCCATGCCTCGTCGGCAGCGTAGGCTTCCATGAGGTTCTTTGCCACGAATGCGGTGATTCCGGAAGTCAGCGAAGCGGCTTCGGCCCCCTCGATGGCAGCGTCTTCGCCCAGCAGGGCAATGTACTTCAGGTTCGAGCAACTCTGGAAGGTGTTGGTGCCCCAGTCTTTCACATTAGCCGGAATGTAGAGCGACATGAGCGACGAGCAACCGCGGAAGGGAGCCTCGCCCAGTGTCGTAAGCGATGTGAAGTAGCGCAACTCGTCCAGGCTTCTGATGCTCGACGAACGGAACGTCGTGCTGAGGTCGGTAATGGCGGCAGCCTCTTCCAGGCTCAACTCGCCGTCTTCGTCCTCGTCCCAACGGTTCACACTGAGGGTGTGTGCGCGGCTGTCGGCAAACTCAATGTAGTGGAGTTTGCTGCGGAGCGACATGATGGCTCCGTTGATTTGCTCCTCGGTGCTCTCGAAGTTGTCGTAGACGGCATGCTCCTCGGCATCATCGATGCTCTTGGCGTCGGCAATGGCCAGCAGTTCCTTCAGGCGCTCGGTCTGCTCGAACAGTTCCTTGGCGGCCTTGGTCTCGTCAACGCCAACGAAGCCCCACAGGATGCGGTCGGGATAGTCGCCAGCCGTGACGTCGTAGTAGAGGCCATAGGTTCCGTAGGTGAAGTCCGACTTGTGATAGAGGTCGGTACCCAGATATTCACCTTCGACGTACTCTGCGTCCGTCTCGGGCACTTGCAGGGTATAGATGTCCTCGCGGCCTTCCACGGGAACAACCTTCCAGTAGGCCTTGGACGATACGGAACCGTCGACGAAGCAGGTCTTGACGCCGGCGCCCACCTTAGAGTCGGTGCTGGTGCGGAACAGGATGCCCTTGCTCGAACTCAGGTAGTAGAGGCCCTCGGCCATGTTGGCAGAGCGTTTCAACTGATATACCAGTCCACCTACGCCCACCACGGCCTGTGTGCCGTAGGCTTCGCCGGCTTCGATGCTCTTGCGCATATCCAGGTTGTAGACGTACACCTCCTTGTTGGCTTCCACGGGTACAAACTGCTTCTCGCCAACGGCACGCATCTCCTTGATTTCGCCGAAGTCTTTCCACGTGTCGGCCTTTTCGTAAAGTGCCTTCGTGCCGTAGGGAACGTAAAGAGTGACTTTGGAGAGCGTGACGCCGCGGAAGGCGTTCTCGCCAATCTGAATCGTGGCGGGGTCGGTCACGGCCAGGCGGAACTCACGCAGGCTGCTGCATGCGTCGAAAGCGTTGTCGCCGATATACTTCAGACTGGAACCGGCGACTACGGTCTCCAGTTTCTTGTCGTTCATGAAGGCGCGATAATAGATGTCGAGCAGACCATCGGGAAGCGTGACGGTGCGCAGTGCGGAGCAATCTTTGAAGGCGTTGCCGGACAGATATTCGGCTTTGGTCAGGTACTTCAGGTCTGTCAGGTCGATGATGTCGGGATTCTGGTAGAATTCGGTACCCACGGTTTCCACGGCGGCAGCCTCGGTGTAACTGAGTTCGCCGTTGCGGTCGGCATCGTAGTGGCTAACGGCTACCTGGCGCACTTCGCTGTCGGCAAAGTTGATGAAGTTCATCTTGCGGCGCAGTTTGCGGCTTGCCTTGGCCATATCCTCGACGGTGCTTTCCAGATTGTCGTACACGGCCTGCTCGCTGACGATGTCAATGCGCTTGCTCTTGCCGATGGTCAGCAGGTTCTGCAGTTCCAGTGAACCCTGATAGCGGGCCATGTCCTCTTCGTTGTAGGCCACCAGCATCCATTGGCAGTTTTTGGTGTAGTCGGCGTATTCCACATCGCTGTATGCACCGTATGTGGGCGATGCAGCGTTGCTGCTGTGCGAGGGCTGGATGCCCAGATATTGTCCTTCCTTGTAGCCCGACTGGTTGCTGGGAATCTGGAAGGTGTAGACGTTCGTCTCGCCCTCCACGAGGTCAACCTTCCAGTAACTTCTGGCTGCGATGCTTTCGCCGTCAACGAAGCAGGCGTTCACACCGTTGCCTACATTGCTGTCCGTGCTGGTACGGAACAGGATGTGGCTGCTGCTACCCGTGTCGGTGGAATAGAGGTAGTAGGTGCCTTCGGGCATGGTGGTCGTGCGGCGTATCTGGAATCGCATGGGTTCGTCGGTGTCTGCCACTACGGCCTGGGTGCCCCAGGCTTCGCCGCGGGTCAGGTAGCCGCCCGTGCCTACATTATATATAAAGTACTTTTGGTTCTCCACCAGGGTGGCATACTTGCCCTGCGATAGGTTACGCTCCTCGTGTATGTCGCCGAACTCCTTCCACTGGTCGGCCGTACGGATATACGCGCCGGTTCCTTGCGGCACATTCAGGGTGGCTTCGGAGAGGTCGATGTCTGCAAAGACGCCTTCACCGAGGGTTATCTTCTCGGGCGTTATGTTGCGGAGGGTGACGGTGGCCAGTTTGGTGCATCCCTTGAAGGCATTGTCGCCCACGTAGGTGATGCCTGTGGGCAGTTCCACCTTGGTGAACGCTAGACAACTCTCGAAGACTCTATTCTCGATGCTCGACATCGTGTTGGGGATGACCAGGTTGGTCAGTACGCGACAGCCCGAGAAGGCGCCTTCGCCGATGGCCTTCATGCCGTCGGGCAGGGCCAGTGTCTTCAGCGCACGGCAGTTTGCAAAGGCATTCTTGCCTATCGTTTCCAGACTCTTGGGCAACTTCACGCTTGTCAGTTTCGTACATCCGCTGAAGGCCTCGTCGGGCAGGCTCTTGAGGCTGGTGAAATAGTATAGTTCCTCGAAAGTGGTCAGTGCCGTCTGTCCCTTGAAGACGTCGCCCAGGTCGGTCACCTGAGCAGCCTCGCCATACGTGAAGGCACCGTCGCCGTCCAGGTCGAAATTGGTCAGGCACAGGGTCTTCACCTTGGCATTGCTGATGGGTATGGTCTTCGTGCCATAGTTCTCGGGCTCAAATCCGATGACGGCCTCCTCATAGGTGCTGTAGCCGTCGCCCGAACCACCGATACCCTGTGACGAGGGATTGAGGCTGGTGAGCAGGAAGTAGCCGTCGCTGGAACCGCCCCATCCCCAGTTGATGTGGAAACAGCGGTTACCATCGTAGCCGTCGCACACGAAGGCATGTCCGCCCTGGGTGTTCTGACCACTCAGATAGAAGGGACGGCCCTGGGCCAGTTCGTTGTAGAGCATCTTGTCCCAGGCGTCCTCGTTGTAACTGCTCTGGGTGACATATTTCACCGATGAGCCGTAGCCAAAGTAGTTGACCAGGGCACTGGCTACGTTGCCAGAGTAGGCGCCGGAGGAACTGTTGGTATAGTCCATCTTCACGGCCACACCGCAGTAGTGCATCAACTGGGCTACGGCCTTCTTCTGCTTGGCATTGGCACTGCCGTAGGTGTCGAGCATATTCTCCCAGTCGATGGGGCTGCCGGCAGGAATACCTTCGACGTGCAGTTTGCCGTATGTCGTGTGCGAAGTATTGCCGTCGTAGGCGGGTATGTCCTTCTGCACCTCGTTGACCGACTTGGCGCGCTGGTAATACATCACCTGAGCCATAGCCGTAGCCACGCAGCCCGTCACCGAACGTCCCAGGGTGAAGTAGTTGGGGCACTCGTCGTTATAGGGACTTCCCTGGTTCCACTTGGTGGTTACCATCGGTTCCACACGGTCGTGTATGGCCGGTGCCATCAGGGGTTCTGTCAGGTTGGCTTGGCTGAGTTGCAGCAACTGCTCCTCGCGGCTGTCGAGCCACCAGCGCATGTTCTCGGGCAGATTGTTGTAGTCGAACTCGCCCTCGTCGGTGTAGCCCAGCACGGGCAGGGTCAGGTCGTCGCCGGAGACGATGACGTAGCCCTCTTGATTGCCACGGTTGAAGACGTAGTAGAGTTCCGTCTCCGGAGCCAGCGTCTTCACTCCACGGCGTGGAGCCAGTTTGGCGCGGTTCTGCACAGGTGCCAGTTGTCGGCTGCCCTTGGCTGTCTTCAGGAATTCCAGTGCGTTCTTCCGTGCTTGTTCACGGGTGATGGGGGCGGCAAATAGGCCGACAACCATCCATGCACATACGAGTGAAAAAAGGATTCTTTTCATAGTATTTTGGGTTAGTTTTGTTAATTCGGTCGTCAAAGATACTATTAAACGAGCGAAAACGCAAATAAATTTGCAGTTTTCCGAGTGTGAGTATCTTAGAACGTAGTTCAGCGATGCAATTAAACGAGCGAAAACGCAAATAAATTTGCAGTTTTCCGAGTGATACTAAAGTATTTCGGGAAACAGATTGCCGATTTCTTCGTCCAAGGCGTTGCAGTCAATCTTGTGCGCCCGTAGGCCTGCAGCCTGTCCGGCACGGATGTTGTCAGGCAGGTCGTCGATGTAGAGCGTTTCCTCGGGGACGATGCCGGTTGCCTCGATGAGGTGCTGGAAGATGCGCGGGTCGGGCTTTGCCATTCGCAGTCGGTAGGAGAGGAATACCTCGTCGAAGCACTCTTCGACATCCGTGCCCGCTTCGTGCGCCAGTCGGCAAGTCTCGGTCCAATGCAGTTCGCCGATGTTGCTGAGCAGGTACACCCGGTGGTTTCGCCGCAGTTGTTTCAGCCACTCCAACCTATGGCGGGGCAGGCGAATGATGCTGTTGAAGGCGTCCACGATGTTCTGTCGGGTGGTGCCGGGGCGGGCGGCTTTCAGCATCAGGGCCACGAACTCGTCGGCACTCATCTCGCCCACATCCATCGCGTGCATCATTTCCCGCATTTCCCAGTCTTTGGGTATGCCGCCGCGCGACAACTCTTCCAGCGTCACGCCCTGCGGAACGATTCCCAACTTGGCAAAGGCCTGGATGGAGGACGGTATGTCGAGGTCGACGACCACACCTCCAAGGTCGAAGACGATGTTCTTATAGTCATTCATGCAATTTGAGAATGATGCGGTTTATAGTTAATTTTAATACGCTGGTTATAAAACGATTATTTTATCTCCGTTAACTTTGAACTTTATGTCCTCTCCTGCGTACTCCATCCCGTATTCGCGTTCGGGGTCGTCCTGGTAATGCGGTCGCGGATCGCTTGCTAAAATCTCACGCAGGGCATCGATTTGCTGAGGACTTAGTCGACGTTCCATATCGGCGGGCATCTCCACCTGCAAGGGGGGCTGTCGGTGCGTCTCGTCGGTGAATCCGCCTGTGGCCTCGGGGTGCGAGTCGGTGTAGGGCAAGTAAGGCTTGATGTCCAGTATCGGCGTCCCGTTTTTCAGGTCGGCACCGGCTACGTAGATGACCGGTCCGTCGGCCGAGTGGAGGTCGATGCGGGTGATGCGAACCGAGGACAAACCTATCGGGTTGGGACGAAAGGGCGAACGTGTGGCGAATACCCCCATGCGTCGGTTCCCGCCCAGTCGGGGAGGTCGCACCGTGGGACTCCATTCCTCACGGTGTGCCTCGGAGAAGTCCCACAGGAGCCAGATGTGCGAGAAGCCTTCCAAGCCTCGCAGCGCCTCCGCCTGCCGGTACTGGGGTTCGAACACGATGCGGCTTTCCAGCGCCTCCACCAATCCGCTCTGCCGGGGTACTCCGAACTTGGTTCCGAGGTCGTTCTCAATGTGTCCGATTACCTTCATGCCAGCACGGCATCGGCCAGTGCCTCAAGATTGGGCACGTCGGCGGCCTTCATGCGACTGCGAATGGTGACGACGGGGGCTACGATTTGGCAGTCCTTCAACTGACCAATCATTTCCGTCATGACCTTTCCGGCCGACGGTGCCCACGAACCGTTCTCCACGAGGGCAAAGCGGCGACGCTGGAAGCCCTTGATCTGCAGGTGATAGAGGAAGTCGTGCATCGGAGGGAAGACGCCGGCGTCGTAGGAGGCGGCCAACAGCACGAGGGTGGGGTAGCGGAACGCATCCTCGATGGCCTCGGCCAGGTCGTCGCGGGTGAGGTCGCTGACGGCCACCTTCTTGGCGCCCTTCGCCTTGAGGATTTCGACCATCTTCTCGGCAGCAGCCTTCGTGCCGCCGTGTATGCTGGCGTACGCCACGAACACACCCTCCGTCTCAGGTTCGTACTTGCTCCAGGTGTCGTAGAGACTGAGGTAGGGGGTGAGGTCGCCGGTGAGCACGGGGCCGTGGAGGGGAGCAATGGTGCGGATGTCGAGCCCAGCGGCCTTCTTCAGCACGTTCTGCACCTGCATGCCGTACTTGCCCACGATGTTGAAGTAGTAGCGCCTGGCCTCACAAGCCCAATCGGCAGGTGTGCCGTCGGCGTTCCGTTTCTCGTTTTGGATGGCGCCGAACTTGCCAAAGCCGTCGGCGGAGAAGAGCACCTTCTCCGTCTGTTCGTAACTCATCAGTACCTCAGGCCAGTGTACCATGGGTGCGGCAATGAACTGCAGCGTGTGTTGGCCCAACGAGAGGGTGTCGCCCTCCTTCACGATGAGCAGACGGCCGGAGAGGGCGGCTTCGGGGAAGAAGTTGGGCAGCATCTTGGCGGCAGCGGCGCTGAGCACAATCTTCATCTTGGGATAGGCCTCTGCCACACCGGCTATGTTGGCCGCGTGGTCGGGCTCCATGTGGTGCACGACGAGGTAGTCAATCTCGCGTCCGTCCAGCGTGTCGAGCATACGCTTCTGCCATTCCACCGACTTGCGCTGGTCGGCCGTGTCCATGACAGCCACCTTCTCGTCCAGGATGACGTAACTATTATAACTCATGCCCTCGGGCACGCGATACTGACTTTCAAAGAGGTCGATGCCTGTGTCGTCGACACCGATGTAGCGAATCGTATCTGATGGATTCATCATAATTCTTATTTCTTAATTTTTAATTCTTAATTCAAAATCGGGTTATCTCACGCGCCGGCACTTCTTGCACCCGGCCTTCGGGGCACACGATGAACGAGAGGTCGTCGTGCAGCCCCCGGTTGAGCAAGCGGCGCTGGGCCAGCAGTATGCCCTCGTCGATGCGCTGCTGCATGAGCAGCACGTCGCGACTATTCTTTTCCTTCTTGCTCATCTTCGGTCATGTATTTGGTTCGTAATGCTTCGAACTTTTCCGCGTCGTGTACGACGGGTTCCTTGCCCAGTTCGCCGCTGGCAATGCGCTGGGTGGGGATGTTCGAGTTGTCGTAGAGTGCCCAGTAGTCCACGATGGGCATGTAGAGGTTGAACAGGTTGCTGAGTCCGGCCTCGAAGCGGCGGTAGACGACGTCTGTCGGTATGTTGTGCCCGCCCTGGCTCACCCGCTTGGCCACACGCTGCACGGCCTGTTCGGGCGTGGCCAGCGAGAAGAAGAGTAGCGTCACGAAGTAGCCGCGCTTCTGGGCCTGCTGTATGAGTTTCACGTAGGAACGTGTCGAGAGGGTCGTCTCGAAGGCAAACGTCTCGCCCTCCTTCAACAGGTGGATGACACGTTCAATCATCAACCGGCCTGCCTGGATGGCCACGCCTTCGGGATGGAAGGGCGACAGGCCGCGGGCTATCTCGTCGGCATTGACGAACTCGCGGCAATCCAGCATCTCGGGCAGGACGGTGAACGAGGCCGTCGTCTTTCCGGCTCCGTTGCATCCGGCGATGATGTAGAGGTTCAGTTTCTTGTTGTCAGCCATAGACTTTCAACTTTCAATTTTCAACTTTCAATTTTCAATTCACTTAAGAAGGTCCGGTCTCAGGCGCTTCGTCCGTTCCAGGCTTTGCGCCAGTTCCCATTCCTTTATCTTGGCCTCGTGTCCGGAGAGCAGCACGTCGGGGACCTTCCATCCCCGGTATTCCGCCGGGCGGGTGTAGACGGGCGCCGCCAGCAGGTTGTCCTGGAACGAGTCGCTCAGCGCGCTTTGTTCGTCGCCGATGGCCCCGGGCAGTATGCGCACAATGGCATCTGCCATGACGGCCGCCGCCAGTTCGCCCCCCGTCAGCACGTAGTCGCCTATCGAGACCTCCTTCGTTATCAGGTGTTCGCGTATGCGGTAGTCGATGCCCTTGTAGTGGCCACAGAGGATAATGAGGTTCTCGCAGAGACTCAGCGTGTTGGCCATCGGCTGCGTGAACTGTTCGCCGTCGGGCGAGGTGAAGATGACTTCGTCGTAGTGCCGTTCAGCCGTCAGTGCCGATATGCAGCGGTCGATGGGTTCGCACTGCATCACCATGCCTGCAAAGCCGCCAAAGGGGTAGTCGTCCACGCGACGCCACGTGTTGGTCGAGTAGTCGCGCAGGTTGTGGAGGTGGATTTCCACCAGCCCCTTCCGCTGGGCGCGCCCCAGGATGCTCTCGTTCAGGAAGCCTGCCAGCAGTTCGGGCAGCACGGTGATGATGTCTATACGCATGTATTCTCTTGTTTGCGACTGCAAAGATACGATTTAGTGTGTGAAAAAACAAATTTTATTCGAGGTTTGTCGAAATACCTTCGATAAGGTATTGTGTGCTTCGGCTTTCTTTTGTACCTTTGCAACCTAATAAATAAGATAGAGTAGAATGAAGACCGTTTTCCGCATCCTCTTAGGGGCCCTGTTCCCCTGCTTCTGCCTGTCGGCATGGGGGCAGGAGACGGGTGCGCTGAATCCCGACACCGTGCTCGTGGACAGCCTGGACGACGTGGTCATTGCCACGCGCCGCTCCGGCACGCTGCGTCTGGCCGGGGCCGAGAACGGTTTCAACATCGGTCGGGACGAACTGTTCCGCGCGGCCTGCTGCAACCTGGGCGAGAGTTTCACTACCAATCCCTCCGTCGATGTCAACTACTCCGATGCCACCACCGGCGCCCGGCAGATTCGCCTGCTGGGGCTGAGCGGCACCTACGTGCAGATGCTCACCGAGCAATTGCCCAACTTCCGCGGTTCGGCCTTGCCCTACGCGCTGGGTTACGTGCCGGGGCCGTGGATGCAGAGCATACAGGTGTCGAAGGGGGCGTCGTCGGTCCGCAACGGCTTCGAGTCGCTGACGGGACAGATTAACATCGAGTACCTGAAGCCCGAACAGGAGGAGGGGGCGGCGCTGAACGTCTACGCCAACACGAAGAGCCGCATCGAGGCCAATGCCGACGCCAACATTCACATAAAAGGGAAGGTGAACACCGAGGTGCTGGCCCACTACGAGGACGACTTTGCCCGGATGGACGAGAACCACGACGGCTTCGTCGACCAGCCCAGCGTGCGGCAGGTGAACGTGCAGAACCGCTGGGACTACCTCGGCCGGAAGTACATCTTCCACGGCGGTCTCGGACTCATTGACGAGAAGCGCGAGGGAGGGCAGAAAGTTGAAAGTTCAAAGTTGAAAGTTCAAAGTTATCCTCCCTACCGCATTCAGTTGTACACGCGCCGCTACGAAACGTACATGAAGCATGCCGTCGTGCTGAATCCGGAGCACGGCACCAACGTGGCCCTGATGGCCTCCGGCTGCATCCACCAGTTGGACGCCCTGTTCGGCACGAAGACGTATAACACCGACGAGCGCAACGGTTACTTGCAACTGATGTTCGAGACGAACTTCGCAGGTCAGTGCGAGGACGGCACCCCTCAGTTGAAGCACACCCTGTCGGCAGGTGCGAGCCTGAACTACGACGACATGGAGAAGAGGGAAACCACGCCCGGTATCTACGCCCAGTACACGCTAGACCTCGGCTCAAGGCTTACGGCGATGGCTGGCCTCCGGCTCGACCACAGCAGCATCTACGGCACTTTCCTCACACCGCGTGCCCATGTGAAGTACGCCCCTGTGGACTGGCTCACCCTGCGCGCCTCGGCTGGCAAGGGCTACCGGTCGCCCCATCCGTTGGCCGAGAACCACTACCTGCTGGCCTCGGGCCGCCAACTCGTCATCGACAATCCGGAGCAGGAAGAGGCCTGGAACACGGGCTTCAGCCTAGCCTTCTACATCCCCCTGTTGGGCCGGACGCTGAAACTGAACACCGAATACTACTACACCCACTTCCTCCGTCAGACGCTCATCGACTACGACAGCAATCCCTCGCAGATACGCCTGGCCAACCTGCGCGGTCGTTCGCGCAGCCACACCTTCCAGATGGATGCCACCTATCCCGTCATCGACGACATGGAATTCACCCTGGCCTATCGCATCAGCGACGTACGTTCCACCTATGCCGACGGCCGTTTCCTGGAACGTCCGCTGCAGAGCCGCTGGAAGGGGCTGGCTACCGTCTCGTACAAGCCCTCGCCCGGCCTCTGGCAGTTCGACGTCACCTGTCAGGTGAACGGCAGTGGCCGCCTGCCCACGGGGTATCCTGCTTTTGACGGCACTATGCCGGAGGGGGCATCCTTCCCCGTCTATCCACAGTTGAGCGCACAGGTGACGCGCTGGTTCCGCCACGTCAGCATCTACCTGGGTGGCGAAAACCTGACCAACTATCGCCAGCCCCATCCCATACTCGGGGCCGACAATCCCTGGAGCGCCGACTTCGAGCCCACGATGGTGTGGGGCCCTGTGCACGGCATCACGGCCTACGTCGGCCTGCGCGTGAATCTCGGAAAACGACTATAATATATAATAAGGTATACGATTATGAAGAAAATCATCCTATCCATCGCCCTGCTGAGCGCCATGAGTGTCTCGGCCAAGGACATCCGGACGCTCGTCGTCGCCACACAGCCACAGATGCACTGCGAGAACTGTGAGAAGAAGATCAAGGGCAACATGCGCTTCGAGAAAGGCGTGAAGCGCGTCGACACCGACCTGAAGACCAAGCAAGTCACCATCACCTACGATGCCGACAAAACCACTCCCGACCAACTGCTGAAGGGCATGCAAAAGATTGGCTACAAGGCCACGCCCGTGAAGAAGGAGGAAAAGAAGTAGCCGCTTGCTTTTCGTCATTCACTATTTTTCGTACAAAAGTCTCAATTCTCTTTCTTTTATAAAGAATTATTCTTAATTTTGTACTCGGCAAGGGACAATTCGCCGCCCTCGTGGCGTCGATGGTACTCAGTGGAGGGCCCTGTCGAAAT
>JAFSXQ010000184.1 GCA_017444005.1 Bacteroidaceae bacterium
GATTAAGACCCGCAGAAGCATCCGCAAGTACAAGGCGGAGGACGTGGAACCCCGTTTGCTCGACCACTTGCTCGAACTGGCGGCCCGCACCCAGACGATGGGCAACCTGCAACTGTATAGCGTCGTCGTGACACGCGACCAGGCGATGAAGCAACGGCTCGCACCCTGCCACTTCGGCCAGCCTATGGTGACCGGGGCCCCCGTGGTGCTGACCATCTGTGCCGACTTCAACCGCACCACCCAGTGGTGCCTGCATCGCCAGGCCGACCCGGGCTACGACAACCTGCTGAGTTTCCTGAACGCGGCCAGCGACGCCCTACTCTACACGCAGACGTTCTGCAACCTGGCCGAGGCCGAGGGCCTGGGCATCTGCTACCTGGGCACAACCATCTACCAGCCGCAGCAGATTATCGACGTGCTGGGGCTGCCCCGCCTGGTGATGCCCATTGCCACGCTGACCGTCGGTTGGCCCGACGAGGAACCGGCCCAGAGCGACCGACTGCCGCTGGAGGCCTTTGTGCATCAGGAAACGTATCGGGATTATACCGCCGAGGACATCGACCGCTTCTACACACCGAAGGAGGCGTTGCCCGAGAACCAACACTTCGTGGAGATTAACAAGAAGGAGACGCTGGCGCAGGTGTTCACCGACCTGCGATATACGCGCAAGGATAACGAAGCGCTGTCCGCAACAATGATGGAAACGCTGCGCCGACAGGGATTCCTATCGTAGGCCAAAAGCCACCTTGCGTGTCTGGCCATCGCCCGTGCGAACGATGTAGATGCCGCGCTGAAGACGCAGACGACCTACCTCGCTGAGACGGCAACGCCCCACGCACATGCCGTTGGCGGCAAAGACCTCAACGATGCCCTCGCCGTCGGTCAGATTGGCAACGCCGTCGTCGAGGGTATCGAAGTGCATGACGGACGACCACGGGCTCTCCAGATAATCTTCAGGTGAATCGGCCATAGCCCGGACGCGTGCGCTCATGTTGGCCGACGGGGGCATGTGTTCGAAGCGGCAGGACGTGTCCGTGAGCGTGTCGCTAAACTCCAGAATCTCGTCGCGATACAGTTCCAGGGCGTACCGTGTGGCGTTGTCCACGGGATTCCAACTGATGTCGAATACCTGGTTCTCGACGCCGGCGAACTCATGCAATTCAGGCGTGTTCAACTGCCCGAACGTGCGGTAGCAGAGCGTCAGCGTGCCGTCCTCGTTCTGCGTGATGTTGCGGATGGGCTTGTGCATGAGCACACCGGTGAAGACCTCGGCGGCCGGCGTCGACTCGTCGGTGAGGTCGTAGTTATAGGTGTCGCCCGGATAGAGTTGTCCGGCCATTGTCGCCCGCCATACATTGAAGTCGGTGGTGACATTGGCGCCGGTGTAGTTGTTGTTGGCGGCAATGATGGTCATGCGCTGGTGTTTGGGGTCCGTATTCACGCTATTGCCGTTCCACGCCCCCCGGTTGAAGTCGACATGCGTTACCTGCAAGCCCCGACAGATGTTGCAGGCCGAGCGGTCCCAACTCTTGGGCTGGCGGTTTTCTATCACGTAGTACTCGTCGGGGTTGGCTTCGTTGACAATCTTGTAGCCATAGCCGCCATCGGTGAAACTGGCGATGGTGAGGATGCAAGGCTCGTCGAGCGTCTGCAGGGGACGCCACCCCATGAAGTCGCGCTCGTAGGCCGTGTAGCCGGTGGGTGTGAAGCCGTTGTTGGCATATTCGCCGTAGTCCATCACGCTCCACAGGTCCATGCCAAAGCCCACGTAGTTAGTGTCGTAGAAGTCGGGCAGGCCCAGGGCGTGACTCAGTTCGTGGATGAAGACGCCCACGCCGTCGGGTTGCGACTTCGTGACGACGCCGTCCTCCACCTTCTGGGCACGCAGTTCGCTGGTGGCAGCACTGGTGGCAAAGACGCGCCCGTTCATGGTGACGCTTGCCGTTGACTCCTTCGGCCAGATGTGGTCGCCATTCTTGCTCGTGTTCTCGCCTACGCCGGCAAAGATGAAGAAGACCATATCGATGGAGCCGTTGCCGTCGTTGTCGAAACTAGTCCAGTCGGAATGCTGCTGCACGGCCTTGGCGATGGCATGATCGCGGAAGGTGCTGAAGCGGATGTCCTTCGACGAGCCAGAGTTCCGTCCGTAGTAGGCAAAGGCACTGTCGAGCCGCACCGGACCGATGACGGAGAACAGGGGGAAGAATACGGAGTCGCTCTGTTCGATGAAGTAGTCGCGAATGCTGCCGTAACTGCCGTGCCCGGTGTAACGGACGCCGTCCATCGTGCCGTTGCAGAAGCGCTGGTAGTAGGCATTCACGTCCTCGTCGTTATCGGCAACCGTGAAGTCGACGTCGGCAAACGACACCAGCACCACAGGCACATGCTGCGTGCCGCGCGACTTGATGGGGGCCGTCGCCTGCGACCCGATGCGGCGCATCGCCCGCAAAGGACTGTCGGTATGAGCCTCCGTCGAGGGTTCCTCCCAATGCTCCGGGCGCTGATTCAGCAACCAGTTTTGTTCGTCGGTTTGGGCACCTGCCTGCATGACGCAGAGCACCATCGTGATGAGCAGCACTATCTTCTTCATATCCATAAAGTTTTCGTTCAAATACGCCTTTCGGCATACAAAGTTAATGTTTTTTAGCGTTATATGCAAACATTTTTCCACAGGACGCGCGAAAGGAGGTGAATCAACGCACGAACTTCCTGCCCCGGCGCAGGTAGACACCGCGACGGGAGTCGCTTGCGGAGACGGGGCGTCCCTGGAGGTCCGAGAGGCGTTCGCCGGCGGCTGGCGCTTCTGGGACAGACGGAGCCGACAGACCGTCGACGATGCCGAAATACGCATCCATCTCGCGGAAACGGCGCTCGTACCACTCGCCGACGAGCGTAACCTCACGGGCCAGGTCGCGAACGTAGCAGGGACGAACGGCCTGGGCATCGAAGTGGTCGGTCATGCGCTTCCAGGCCCCGCTCTCGAGGAAGAGATCGCGATAGGCCGCAAGCCTGTTGCGAACGCTGTCGACGGACAGGGCACCGCGACGGGCACGCAGCCACGTCTCGCGCAGCAGGGCGAGATACTCGTCGTCGCCCAGCAGGACACTGAAGGGGTACGGGCCCCGCTTCATGATGTCGGCCACCGGCCAGTCGGAGTAATTGCCGTCGTAGCACGAACCGTCGTACTGTCCGCCGAGGCTGGTATCCAGGTCCCACGGCAAGACCACCATGCGCCGGCGGTCGGCCTCCGTGGGGTCGGGGGCGTTGATGTCCTTATGGATATTGCGCACGCTGATGAAACGGTTCTTGTTGCCCCAGTTGTCGACAATGCTCAGGGCCATCAGGTGGATTTGGTTATCGGCGAGGTTCTGCAGGTAGAAGTGCTGCTTGACGTATGCCACATCGTTGCCCTCCAGGATGGCTTCCTGCAGGGGTGCCCACGCCACGCGCCCGGCATAGTCCTCGGGATAACTGAGTTCCCAGGCATTGTGCCACTCGATGACACAGGCTACAGAGTCGGGACTGTAGCAGGGCGAATTCTGATTCAGAATGTCCTGCGTGCCGCTCTTGTAGAGCACGCCGCGGACAAGCGGAGTGCCGTCTTCCTGCATCTTCACCTTCTTCAGGTTCAGTAGTTTGCGGTTGATGCGGTCGGTGAGGCAATAGATGCCGTAGTAGACGTCGTTGACATACACCTCCACAAAGCGGCCGACGGTGCCGCAGCGTCCGCCAAAGTCCGTTTCATAGGGCAGGTGCGAGAAGGAATTCCAGATATCGAAAGCCACACGATTGCGCATGCAGATGCGGTCGATGGCCATTGCATCCAGAATCCACGACGAACAACTGCGCATGCCGAGCAGTGCGGAGTCGAGTTCCTCGCTGTAGGCCTCGTTGCGAAGTTTCATGTTGAACGACGGCTTCATCATATACTCCCGAGCCGTAGCGCCTCGCGTCTTGAACTTGGCACACAGGGCGACCTGCGAACCATCGGTGTCGGTCAGTTGCATGCGGCCGTTACGGTAGTCCATCCCGGCCTCGAATGCGCCGTCCATCGTAACGCGCAGAACGGGCAACGCCTTTTGCGCCGAGCCGGTGAGGGCGACGAACAGAAAAAGTAGAGAAAATGCGAAACGATGTATTTGCATACGCTATACCTTATCTTATTATATTAATAGGGATTGGCCAGAGGGATGGCCGCAAGGAGCACGATGCAGCAGGTGCCCGTCAGGGCAAAGAGCAGAAGGGGCATATCGCTCACGAGGAAACCGCCGCTCGTGTAGGCCGGAGAGGTGTAGGTGTACTCGCCCACCAGCCGGTCGAGCAAGCGTTTGTAGGTCCAAAAGACAAGGCCGCCCACAAAAAGCCCCAACAGGGCGCCACAGAAGATGTCGCCGGGGAAGTGCACACCGAGATAGATGCGCGAATACGACGACAGGCAGGCCCACAGGAAGAAGCACACGCTGGCCATGCTGCTACGGAACAGGAGCGACAGGAAGGCGAAGAGCGCGAACGTGTTGGCGGCATGACTGCTGACAAACCCATAACGGCCTCCGGTGTAGCCAAATACGGTGTCGATGGTGTGGAGGAAGGTGACATCGTGTGTGGGGCGCCAGCGCATGACCAGCGGCTTGATGAGCCCGCTGGAAAGTTGGTCGGCCAGCAGCACCGTGAGCGCCAAGGCCGCAACCACAAGGACAGTCCGGCGCCAGTTGCTGTTCTTGGCCACGAGATAGAGCACGATAATCAGGAACGGAATCCACGTGGTGGTCTTCGTCACTATCCACATCACGGAATCCCAATAGATGGAATCGCTGCCGTTGAGTGCCACGAGCAGGCTGTTGTCGAGGTCCTTCAGTTCTTCAAGCATAAAACTATCGTCCTTTTAACTCCCCTTTAACTTCCTTTTAACTTCCTTTTAACTTCCTTTTAACTTCCCTTTAACTTCCCTTTAACTCCCTCTTTTCTAAATCACCTCTATTTGTTTCTTCTCCACCCAGCCCTGCTTGCCATCGGCCAGGACGACCTCAGCCCATTCGTTGAGCGAGTTGTCGCGAATCTCCACACGAGTGCCCTCGTGCATGACGAAGAGGTCGCTGCCCGACCGCGAGGGCGTGCTCTTCACCACCACAGAAGCGGCCATGACGACAGCCCCCTTGCGGGAGGTTTGCCGGTTGCGCTGCGACCAGGCGCAGACGTTGCCCAGCAACGTGGCCAGGACGAGCACGACGGCCAACGTGAAGCCCGACTTGCGCAGCCACATCTGGTGAGCATAGATGTACACGGCCAGCGCTATCAGGCCCAGCACAAACAGCACCACCGACAGACGGGCCCAGGCATCGGCACTCATCCAGTTGGTCATCGAACGGAACCACGTGACGAAGAAGAACTCGTGACGAGGCGTGACGCGGTCGATGGTCTTCGAACGGGCCATATCGAGGTTGAAACGGATGTCCTCGTCGCCCGGGCTCAGAAGCGATGCCCGCTCGTACCACAGAATGGCATGGGCGATGTCGTCGAGACGATAGTAGCAGTTGCCGAGATTGTAACAGACGGCAGCACTCTCGCCCGTCTTGGCAATCTTCTGATACGTACGGGCGGCCAACTCAAAGTCCTCGCGGGCATAGGCACTGTCGGCAACCACCTTCAGGCTGTCCGCATCGACGGCGAACGAAACCGCCGCAAACAGGAACTGGATAACACAAAACGTCAATATTCTTTTCATATCTTCATGCTAAATTCATGCAAAGTTAATGCTTTTTTCCTGATAGTCCACCTTGTTTTGCAGATTTTCTTTGGAAGAATACGTGATTATTCGTACCTTTGACCCAAATATAAATAAATGAGGCACGCAAAACGCATTTTGCAATGGCTGGTAGGCACTGTCGTGGGAATATACCTGGCAGGGCTTCTGCTGTTTAGTGTCCCAACGGTACAACGGTGGTTGGGACAGGGCGTGGAAGCATTGCTTGAGGACCTGACCGGAACCGAGGTGGAAGTGGGACGCCTGCAGGTGAGTTGGAACGGCCGGCTGATTGTGGACGACCTGAAGGTGTGGGACCTGGAGGGTGAGGAGATGCTGCGCGTAGCCCGCGTGGCAGCCCGCCTGAGCCTCAGCGACCTTGTGCGCAAACGCATCCGCATCGGCAATGCCCAACTCTTCGGCATGCGGGCCAACCTCTACCAAGAGTGCGAAGAGTGCGATCCGAACTTCAAGTTCCTCATCGATGCCTTTGCCTCGAAAGACACCACACGGCACACTCCGATCGACCTGCGCATCAGCCAGTTGCTGGTCAGGCGCGGCAACGTGAAGTGGGACCAACGCTGGGTTGCCGACAGCACACGGGAAAGGCTCTCGCCTGCCCACATCGAACTGAAGGACCTGAATGTGACGGCGCAACTGAATTGCCTGACGGACGACTCGCTCAACGTCCGGGTGAAGCGATTCGACGTGTGCGAACGGAGCGGACTGTGCATCAACGCGCTCGCCTTCGACCTCACGGGCAACCGCAGCGAGACGACGCTGTCCGACTTCCGCCTGGAACTGCCGCATTCCTACGTCGAGATACCGGCGCTGACGGCAAAAGGCCGGGGGCTGACGGCGAAAGGCAACGGAGAGAAGGGCCTGCCGTTTACCTCCGTCGAACTGGATGCACGTTCCCACCTCTCCCCTACCGACTTCGTTTGTCTCCTGCCCCAACTGGCTGAGATTCGGAACGAAGTGGACCTGAGCACACAGATCCGGGGCGATGCCGACTGCCTGACCGTCTCCTCCATAAGGTTGCGCGACACGATGGGCCAATTGCGGCTGGCGGCCTCCGGCAGTGCCGACAGGCTGAGCCTGGGAAAGGACAGCATCCGCGCCCGCATCGACATCAATGAACTGTACGCCGAAAGCGCCCTTGCACGCCCCTATCTGGAGCATGAACTGCTCGACCGCATCGTGTCGGCAAGCGTGTCCGGCACAGCCGAGTGGGCCCACCAGACCCTGCGCGGCAACCTGAACCTGCATACGCCGCTGGGAAGTGCAAACGTGGCGGGACAGGGTTCCACGAACGGGGCCGTGGACCTGACGGTGACGAGCGACGGGATGGAACTGGGCCAACTGCTCAACCAGCGCGACCTGGGACTCGTGGCACTGGACATGAAGGGCAAGGGCATCATCAGCCGGCGGCCCGACCTGACCCTCGACGGACACATCCGGGAAATCAACTACAAAGGCTACCGCTACAGCAACATCGACGTGTCGCAGGTCCGGATTCAGGACGCACGACTCAAGGCCCAACTGGCGGCTGCCGACCCCAATGCGTCGTTCGACATCGAGGGCGAGGCCGACCTGGCGAGTCATGCCTATAAAGTGAAGGCCGACATCACCCGCCTGGCGCCAAACATGCTGAACCTGACCAAGAAATATGCCGGCACGGTGTTCTCGGGCACCCTGTTTGCCGACCTTGAAGGCAACCGAATCACAAACATGGCCGGCGTGGCTCAACTCAACGACTTTGCCATGACCGACTCCACGGGCACCTATCGCCCGGGGGACATACACGTCACCTCGCGCCCCGACGGCAACAAGAGCCACCTGATGATTATCAGCCCCTTCCTGGAAGGCCAACTGGAGGGAACGCTGGAGCCAAAGGTGCTCGCCAACCAGGTGAAGCACATGGTCAGCAACTATCTGCCTGCGGCCCCGCTCACGTCCCACACGGGGGGAGGCACGGACAAGCACGAGGGCCTCAGCCCGGAACTGTCCACCGGGATTACGTCCTTCATCGTCCGCCTGTACAGCACCGAGCCCCTGCAACGCCTGCTGGGCGTGCCGCTCACGCTGAAGGGAACCACCATAGCCCACGGCGAGATGGACACCAGGCGGCAAGCCCTGTGGATGAGCCTCAGTTCGCCCGGAATCGTATACGGCAAGGAGGAACTGCGCAACATCGACATGCGCCTGGAGAGCAACTACGCGTCCATCCTGGCCAACCTAGACATGCAACGCATGATGAAGGGCCGGTGGGTGAACGTCGGCATGGACACACGCGGCAACGAAGGCAAACTCACCACGCGCCTGTACTTTAATAATACCGTGGCGGGCGAGGAGCCGCCCACGAAGGTCTACGCCGGCGACTTCAACGTCGTATCGCGCCTCTGGAAGGACATCGAGGGCCGGCAGGGATTCGAAGGACAGGTGCTGCCCTCGAACCTCATCATCAGCGATACGCTCTGGAGCATCCACCCGGGCCTTATGAGTTACTACAACGATGCGCTCCGGGTGGACAGTTTCTGTGTCAGCCAGGGCGACCGCTTCGTGCGCATCAACGGACGGGCATCGAAGGCCGAGACCGACACCCTGCATGCCCAGATTCAGCGCATCAACCTCGAATACATCTTCTCGCTCATCAACTTCCACGCTGTTGAACTGACAGGCGAAGCCACCGGCGATGCCTACGCCCGCTCCCTGTTCGCCTCGCCCAAGGCCGATGCCTACATACGCATCCCGCAGTTTGCCCTCAACTATGGCACGATGGGCGACCTCGACATCCACCTCAACTGGGGCGAACGGCCCTACTCCATCTTCCTGAACGGGAACATCACGGACAACGGAGGGCGGAACGCAGAGAACAACCAGCCCCCGTCCACACTCGTCCAGGGTTACATCACCCCCAAGAAGAACATCGACTATCACGGCCTCGACCTGAGCGTGCAGGCGGAGCGCGTGAACCTCGAATTCATCAACAAATGGACCAGCGGCATCTTCGACAACATGCAAGGCCGGGCCACCGGGTTCGTACACATCTTCGGTCCCTTCAAGCAGATTAACATCGAGGGCGATGCCGTAGTCAACGAGGGCAGCCTGGGCGTGCCCTACATCGGCGTGCGCTACCATCTGGAGAACGACACCGTACACCTGCGCCCCAACAACATCTACTTCACCGATGCCGTACTGTACGACCCGCAAGGCAATCCCGGAACGACGGGTCATCAGGCGCTCGTGACGGGGCACCTCCATCACGACCACTTCAAGAACCTCTCGTACGACATCCTGGTGCGCGGCAACAACATCCTGGGATACGACTTCCGCGAGTTTGGCGACCAGAACTTCTACGGCACCGTCTATGCCAGCGGCGACATCACCCTGAAGGGCCATCCCGGCCAGGTGCGCATCGGCATCAATGCACATCCCGGACGCGGCACGACGTTCACCTACAACGCCAGTTCGCCCGACAAACTCACCGACACGCCGTTCCTGACGTATGTCAACAGTGAAGAGTGGGGAGAGAGAATTGCAGCGGACTCGCCAAATGATTCCCAGGGGAATACCGCATTCTCTCTCCACACTCCACCTTCGCCCCCCCACCAGGACAGTTCCTCCGACATGTTCATCGACTTCGACCTCGACATCGACGAACAGTCGACCATGAACCTGCTGATGGATGCCCGCTCGGGCGACAAAATCGTATTGAACGGTAGCGGTCACATGCTGGCACACTTCTACAACAAGGGGGCGTTCGAACTGCTGGGCACCTATCGCGTCAGCCGAGGCAGTTACAACCTGTCGCTTCAGGAAGTCATCCACAAGAACTTCGACTTCTCGCCCGACGGCACCATCACCTTCAAGGGCGAACCCTACGAGGCCGACCTCGACCTGCAGGCCGTGCACACCGTTCCCGGCGTCTCGCTCAACGACATCAACCCGAAGGCCAACTTCTCGAACGCTACGACGCGTGTCAACTGCCTCATGAACATCGGCGGCAAGGCACGCGCACCCCGCATCACCTTCGACTTCGACATCCCCAACGCCAACGAGGAGGAGAAGCAGATGGTGCGATCGCTCATCAGCACCGAGGAGGAACGCAACATGCAGGTCATCTACCTGCTGGGCATCGGCCGCTTCTATGCCTACGACTATGCCAATGCCGACCAGAACCAGAGCACCACGGCCATGTACTCCGTGCTCTCCAGCACCCTGTCGGGGACCATCAACCAGATGCTGTCCAACATGATAGGTTCGTCGAACTGGAACTTTGGTGCCAACCTGCGCACCGGGCAGGACGGCTGGAACGATATGGACGTGGAGGGTATGGTGCAGGGCAACCTGCTGAACAACCGACTGCTCATCAACGGCAACTTCGGCTACCGCGACACGCCTGTGGCCAATTCGAACTTCATCGGCGACTTCGACGTCAAATACCTGCTCACCCGTTCGGGAAACGTCGCCCTGAAGGCCTATTCGGAGACTAACGACCGATACTTCACCAAATCCTCACTCACCACGCAGGGCATCGGCGTGCTGCTGAAGAAAGACTTCACTTCATGGAAAGACCTCGTGATAAAGAGAAAGGGGAAGAAGAAAAAGAAGCAATAATCATCAAAAAAACTTACATCGCGCAGCGCGGTGAAAGGCCCGGGTTTCAGCCAGAAAAGCATTACTTTCACAAAATCATATACACGTCTAATTCCCAACGCATTGCAACCTTGAAAAATTCACGAAGCGTTCTTATCGCAAAAAGGTTAGTAACCTTCGTCGCATAAGATTAGTAATCTTCGGCCCATAAGATTAGTAATCTTCCGACGATAAGATTAGTAATCTTCCGACGGCAAGACCAACAAGATTAACAAAATTACTATGACTTTTCGTAAAAAAACGAAAAAAAAGATGACAGATTCAAATATTTTCGTTAAATTTGCAAGGATATCATGGTAATTTCGACTTATCACTAACTAATTATACCTAAAAACACACATGAAAACTATCATGAAAACAATGTTCCTCGGCGTGGCTACGGCAGCACTGCTGGCCTCATGCTGCTGCAAGAAGGACGCAAAGGCCGAACTGACGGCTTCGGGACTGAATCCCGCAGACTTTGAGAGCACAATCGACGGTAAGCAAACCGCTCTGTACACCCTGAAGAGCGAAAGCGGCATGGAGGTGTGCATCACCAACCTGGGCGGCCGCGCTGTCAGCATTATGGTGCCCGACCGCGACGGCAACCTGACGGACGTCGTGCTGGGCTATGACAACGTGGCACAGTATGCCGACCGCGAGGGCTCGCCCAGCGACTACGGCGCAAGCATCGGCCGCTATGCCAACCGCATCAGCCAGCACTCGTTCCAGATTGGCGACGAGACCTACGACCTGGTGCCCAACGACGGCGACAACTGCCTGCACGGCGGCCCCACGGGATGGCAATATCAGGTGTATGATGCCGAGCAGGTGGACGACCAGACGCTCCGGCTGACCATCGTTAGCCCCGACGGCGACAACGGATTCCCCGGCGAGGTGACGGCTGTCACAACTTACAAACTGACCAACGACAACGTGCTGGACATCACCTGGGAGGCCACAACCACGAAGGAGACCGTCATCAACCAGACGAACCACTGCTACTTCAACCTGAACGGACGCCCAGACGAAGTGGGCACGAACATGGAACTCTACGTGAATGCCGACTCGTTCACCCCTTCCGACACCAAGTACATTCCCACGGGTGAAATCCTGCCCGTTGAGGGCACTCCGTTCGACTTCCGCCAGCCGCGCGTACTGGCCGAGGTGGTGAACGACACCAC
>JAFSXQ010000185.1 GCA_017444005.1 Bacteroidaceae bacterium
CGCCACGTCCTCATCCGTTGCCAGCGAGTCTGATACTAACCTATTTCGGCTGGACCTGTAAGTTATTCGTTTGAAGCAGAATCGGATTAGTCGTCGAGCATGACGAAGGAGGCCCAATAGAAGGGAGAGGCGAAGCGGGGAGTGTTGCGCAATGCTGTCTGGGCCGTATGGAAAGCCTGGCGACGGTTCTGGCCGGACACGAGGGCGCGGTAGAAGTGCGACATCATGACCTGTGTGGCCTCGTCGTCGACGCTCCACAGGCTCATCAGCAGGGTGCGGGCACCGGCTTTCTTGAATCCGCGCTGCAAACCGAAGACACCGTCCTCCTTCAGTTCGCCCAGACCTGTCTGGCATGCTGAAAGGACGGCTAGCGAGAGTCCGCGGAAGTCGAGTTGGGCAATCTCACGGGCCGTGAGCACACCGTTTTCCAGCCCGTTGGGCATTGCGCGTCCGAGCAGCACGTTGTTGGCTCCCGACATGAGCAGGCCCGAATAGCAAAGGCTGTTGTCGGCCTGTGCCGCTTCGTCTTGCGAGACGTTAAGGTAGTCGATGGCATCGTGGTTCTGCTTGACGGCATCCTCGGACAGGGCGAATCCGTGTGTGGCAATGTGCAGCAGGGCGACACCCCTGCCGCTGAGTTGCTTGAATGCTTCCTCGGTGCCCAGCGCATCCATGTACATCTCTGTATCTACGTCGTTCATCATCAGGCACTCGCCTATCATGCTGGCCTCGATTTTCGTTCCGGGCAAACGTCCCACGCTGCCGCGATTGTCGCGCATGAAGCCGGATAGTGTACGCAGGTCGGCCATAGCCATGTCTTCGCTCTTGTCAGCATCGTCCTGGGCGGCAGCCATGTATTCGGAGACGTAGTCGTGATGTAGTTCCGACAGTTGTTGAATGGCTGCCTGCAGGTTGTCGGGCGAAGCGTCGTAGTCGAGACCGCCAAAGACGGCTGCCTGCGATATGCCAGAGGAGGTTTCCTCGGGAAGCAGGAGCAGTTTGGTGGACGACACCCGGTGGAGGTCATAGAGGTCACTGATATTTTTGTCGGCATAGCGTAGGTACTCTATGCCCAAGTGATAGAACATGCCGGAGGGCGAGAACCAAATGCTGCGCACGCCTTCGAGCACAGGCATCAGATTGCCCCAGACGAGTTGGCCGACGCGCGGGTCCTCGAACACGCTGCGTATGCCGTCGCGGTCGGTGAGGGCCTGGGTGAGCGAACTGCCGTGAAAACTCATGGCATCCAGTTCCCTGTTGCTGAACAGGCGCACGAGCCGTGGTGTGCCCCAGTCCTTGCGGGCCACTAGTGCCCAGTACATGCGTTCAGTGCCGTTGGACTCGATGTCGAAGAATTCGATAGCCGCATCGTCGGGGGCCAGGGCCCGGCGTACCTGGTCGTGGGTGATGTTCATGGCTGCGGTGAAGTCGCCGTATTGCTTGCAGCCGCGTATGAGGTCGCGTTCCAGTCGGGTGGCTCTCTTCGTCAGCCCGGGTATCTGCGCTATGTTCTCTTCGGTGGGATTGCGGTAGGCGCTCTCTATCTGTTGGTGGATGGAGGTCAGTTCGGCATAGGTCTGCTGCAACTTGGGACTGGCCGTCCGGGCCAGCAGGTTGCGGAAGTCCACCTCGCTGTTGAG
>JAFSXQ010000186.1 GCA_017444005.1 Bacteroidaceae bacterium
ACCTGTCTATTCATCTGCTTGACTTCCACCCTTAATTGCAAATGTGACATCGATATCCATTTTTTCTCGACTACAAAGTTACGACTTTCTCCGCACATTTCCTATCTTTCCAGCCAGAAAAAGAGGAAAAGCAGAAAAGAGGAAAGTAGACATTAATAGTCTTTCTTTCTATTAATATATATAGTATAATATAATTATTCTATATAAAAACTGGTTAATGTCCACTTTCCGCCTTTCCTCTTTTCCGCCTGCGGGGACGGACGCATGCAGATCGGTCACGAAAAAACTGTACAAATGCTTGCGTATGTCCGCGTTTTTTCGTATCTTTGTATTGTGTTAGAAAAGGGCAGAAAGGCACGGTGCGGAACGTGGTCAGGAGGGCGGAGCGAAGCGTCGCGGAGGCCTACACGATGCGAGGCGAAGCCCGACACCACACGTCGCGACACCGCACACGGCCCGGAGCCCCCTTCCGACCCCGGAAACGGAGGAAAGATGCTGACACAAGAGTTCATTAACAATGTCCTAATCATCAAAGAAAAGAACTATGGCAATCAACTATTCCCTTAGTGCCAGGCTCTCGAAGCCTAACGACAAGAACAGCGAGAAGAAAGTGTACGCGACGCTGCAGGCGCGCGAGGTTATCGACAAGCAGGCCCTGGCCCTGCACATGGCGGAGCACACCTCGGCCTTCACCCAGGGCGAACTGGAGGGCATCATCACGGACCTGGCCAAGTGCATCAAGGAGCAACTGCTGGATGGCAACCAGGTGCACCTGGAGCCCCTGGGCAAGATATACCTGACGGTGCGCAAGCAGACGCCCTCGGACGACGCCAGCGTCTACAGCACCGCGGGCATGACCGTGGCCGTGAAGATGAAGGCCGACCAGGCCCTGCAGTACGACATCAACAACCACGCCCGCTTCGAGTACACCACCACCCGCAAGCAGCAGGCCGCCAACAAGAAACTGGAGAAGCAGAAGGTGAACCAGAAACTGGGGGCCAGCGCCACCAGCGGCTCGGAAGAGCCCTGAACACAGTGAGAAGAGAGGGGGTGTCGTAATTCACGACACGCCCTCTTTTTTTTGTTTAAACAACGAATTAAAACGAATTAAACGAATTTCACGAATTAGTCTAATACTAGTAATCATCCAGTTATAAATTCGTGAAATTCGTTTTAATTCGTTGTTGAAAAAGATCTCAGTATTTTGACACGCCCTCCTTATTTAATAATTCAAGTTCGCATGTTTTCCCCCCTTACAGTTCATCGTCCCAATCGAGGGTCTGGGCTTCGCCGTCGCGGGCCTGCACGGGGACGCCGTCGTCGGCGTTGCCCCCGTCGATGATGGAGACGGCGATGAAGTCGGCCGGTTCGTCGGGAAGGGCCGTGGTCTGTGGACACAAATACGGTTTCATAGTGTATGCGTTGTTTAATGTTTAATGACTATTTTCTTACCACCCACGATGTACGTGCCAGGGCGAAGGACTGTGCTCCGGCGGCCCGTGAGGTCGTAGCAACGGGAGTCGACGGCCGGAGTCGGTACGAGGCCCCGGACGGCGTCGAGCAGGTCGTTGAAGGCCAGCACGTTGGCGTCGCTGTCATAGACGAGCCAGCAGTGGAAGGCCGGTATGCTCATGGGGGCGCCCTCCAGGATGCGATAGAAGCCGGTCAGCCCGTCCTGCGTCTGCAGGACATAGCCCTCGGCGACGGTCGCATTCACGGTGGTGCCCACCAGCAGTTCGCCCCGGGCCTGCGTCTCCGCCATCGTGGGCACGCCGGTGAAGGTGTACTCGAGGCTCTTGCCCACGACGATGAGCGGACGGCCGGCCACGATGGTCTCCTGCGCCTGCAGGACGATGGTGTTGTCCTGGACATCGACGGCGGTGAAGGCCTGCAGGCCCTCGGGCACCTCGGCATCGAAGGGCAGCATCAGGGTGCCGACGCCGGACTCGTGCAGCAGGTAGCGGACCGTGATGGGGTCGACGGTCGGACGGAGGACGAAGACGGCCTGGTAAAGGGCATCCTGCTCGACGCGGACAGTGACGACGGTGTTGCCGGAGAGGGCCTCGCCGTTGCACTCCCAGTGGTCGAAGCGGTAATAGCCGGCCTCGGGCTGTACGGAGAGGGTGAGTTCCGTGCCCCAGTCGTAGGTGCCCGATGCGGCGCCCTTCAGCAGGTCGTCGGCCACTGGGCACTGCACCTCCACCTGGCAGGTGCGCCGGGTGAAGTGCGCCTTCAGGGCCACGTCCTGCCACACGTCATAGGTCAGCGTGGCCTCCGTGCCGAGCAGTTCACCGTCGGCGGTCCACTTCTCGAAGACGAAGCCCTCGGCCGGAGTGGCCAGGAACGTCTGCATGCCGAAGGGCACGTCGCCCGTCGGGATGCTGGTCTGTCCGGCCTCGGCGTCGGGCATGATGCTGATGTCGACATGGGCGGTGCCCTGGAGGCGTTCCGTCCAGTTGACGGTGAGCGAGCCCTCGCCCTTGCGTTTGTCGGTGCCCTTCAGTTTGTTGGCCAGCACCGTGAGGCTGTGTTCGCCGGGCACGGGGGCAAAGGCGTGCATGTCGATGGTGAAGAGTTGGAGGTCGGCGCTGGCAGTGGTCTCGGCCAGTCCGGCCTGGTAGTTCTGGCCCCGTGCGCTGGCACAGAGGGCGTTCTTCACCCAGCGCTGCATGGGTCGGGTGAACTCCACCGTGGCCCGGACGACCCGTTCCGTGGTCTCGCCGTCGGCTGCCACCTCCGTGCCATCGTCCGTGAAGAGGCGGATGCGGAAGGCGCGGGAGGGCTCGTCGGGATTGGCGACGAAGGTGAGGGTGTACGTCTCCGTGGTGGAGGCGATGAGGTCGGCAAAGTGGAGCAGGTTCTCCTGTATGATGGTGCCGTCGGCGGCCAGGGTGCGGTCGGTGACCCAGAAGTTGGCCGGACTGATGCGCCGTCCGTCGCTCTGGCGCACGACGCTCTGCAGCATCATGGTGCCGTTGGTCGGGTCGTGCAGTTCGCCGTAGACCCATCCGGGCGCGTCGGCGCTGACCTGGAGCGTGTAGTTGCCCGACTGGCCGCCGAGTTCCGTCCGGTCCGTGACCACGGCCACCGTCTCCGTCTCCTCGGCATCGGGGCGCAGCACGTGGTCGGGCTGGTTGGCGGCATCCTCCAGTTCGTCGAGCAGGAAGACGCGCCCCTCGGCCAGGGCGCTGACCTTGTAGGCGATGTCGCAGGGCAACTCGTCGTCGCCGATGCCGGTGTCGGCGGTCTGGTTGTCGGCAATGGTGCGCACCAGGCGCCGGGTGGCGTTCACCTTCACCTCAGCAGTAGAGCCGACAGCCGTCTGCACCCCGTCGGCTATGGCGTCGACGTCGGCCACATGGCCCGTCGCGAGGGTCGTGTTTATCCAGCGTGCGGCCACGCCCTGCTGGGGTTCGATGGCGGGCAGGGCCAGTTCGGAGAAGCGGATGTTGGCCGCCTGTCCGTCGAGTTCGCTGTACAGCGTGTTGTAGGCCTGGGGCTCGCCGTCGGCCTCGGACACCACGGTGGGCTGCTGGGCACTGACCTGCAGGTCGGATATGCCCACGCCACCCACGTTGCGCACCAGCAGGGCGAACTGTGCGGGCTGGCTATCCTCGACGACCTCCTCCGTCTGGGCATCATCGCCGAAGAAGAAGGGCTGGATGAGGTAGGTCAGTTCCACCTCGCCCATGGGATTGACGGTGACCATGATGGGGGCGAGCGATGCCGTGTGGCGTATGCCCGTGGCCTCGTCGATGTAGCCCAGTTGTCCGCCCACGAGGTAGGTCTTCGGCCCGTCGGTGGCAGCCTGCCGGCCGGGTGTGAACTGCAGGGCGATGGTGCCCTCGCTGTTGCCGGGGAGGGTGTAGGCCGTGCCGGTCTTGACGAGGGTGGTGCCGTCGGTCTCGACCGCGGTGAACAGGTCGGTGGCGTCCGTCCAGTCCTCGTCGCAGACGGAGGGTTCGAACGTCACGTGGCTCATCGGTGCCGACTGTCCGTTCCTGACGTGCAGCAGGCCCGAGAAGGTGCGTGTGGTGAAGAGTTGGTCGATGCCGGAGAGTTCCAGGTCGAACGACGACTGGGGCGTGGGCAGTGCCTTGCCCGTGCCGCCGCGTGTGCCAACGGCCTTGTTGGCGGAATCGTCGTCGTCCGTCGCCTCACCCTCGCCGGTGCCTTCGGGCAGGTCGGGGATGCTGGGGTTGACGATGGGCTGCGCGTTGCCGGCCTGGTCGCATCCGGTGAGCACCTGGTAGTAGTCGTCCTCGGAGAGCCTCTCGGCACCGATCTGGAAGCCATAGTGCATGCGCAGCGTGGCTATGAAGCGATGGCGGCCCTCGTCGGTACCCTGGTAGGCGACGCGCAGGACGTAGGCCTCCAGCGGATTAAGCACCGTGGGATAACTGTTGAGCAGGGTGAACGTGCCGCCGGGGATGGTGGGGAACAAAAGGGTCGGGAAGAGTGCCGGACGGCGCCCGACGTTGGTCAGGACAATGGTCACCTCGTTGCTGCCGCAGCGGAAGGCTTCGGCATCGGGCAACGTCGGTACGACGATGGCCTGCGGAGCGGTCAGGTCGATGTCGATGTCGGACTTGATGGAGTAGGTGTTGTCCTCCAGGTCCTGCTCGACCACGAAGTCGGTCACGACGGCGTTGTAGGGCAGCAGGAAGGTCATCGTCTGTCGCTCATCCGGCCCGATGACGAGCGTCTTGCTCACGCTCTGGTGGCGCGGTGCCGACAGGGTGACGACGTAGGTGCCCTGCGTCAGGCGGTCCGTCGTCCACTGGCCCTGGGCGTCCGCCTGTCCGCTCATCACGGTCTGGCGGGTCTTGGCGTCGGCGATGGTCACCGTGGCACCGGCAACGTGCGAGGCACTGCCGCTGGCCTTCGTGAAGACGTCGGTGGCCACGACGTTCAGGGTGGAATATTCCACGCCCGTCACGGTGGCGCTGACGTTCAGCATCCGTTCCGTGCCGCTCTCGGGCGACAGGAGCAGCCACGTCTTGAAGGTCTGCCCGCTGCGCATGCCCTTCCGATGGGTCAGTTGCAGGGTCAGCGTCGTGCTCTCGTCGGGCTGCAGCGAGGGCAGCACCTGGGGGCTCAGGCACGAGAACCACTCTACGTCCTCGGGCACGCCCAGTTCCACGGGTCCCGTCTCGCGCAGGCCCTTGTTGGTCAGTTTCAGCGTGATTTCGCGCGACGAGTTCAGCAGCAGCGTGGTGTTGACGGCGGAGGCGCTGAGCACCAGGTTTCCGCTCGTAGACCGGCACAGGTAGGTCAGGGCCACCTCGCTGGTCAGGCCCTCGGCACAGGTTGCCGTCAGCGTGAACGGCTCGCTGGTCACCATGCTCCGGGTCGGGGTCACGGTGTAGGGGATGTCTACGGTGGCCCCGGCGGCTATGGTGGAGGGGGCATCGCCCAGCGTGAGGTTGCAGCCCACGGGCAGGGTCGACGTCTTCAGCGCTACGCCTGTGATGGGACGGGCGGAGGCATTGTAGAGGGTGAGGGTGCCGCTCTTGGGGTAGTTCTCGTTCAGTTTCGTCAGGTCGTCGGGGAAGCGGAGCACCATGTTATAGACGTGGATGCTGGCGGTCCGGGCCACATCGGTCTGTCCCAGGGCATGGGCCTTCACCTGCAGCATGCCGGAGGCCGAGCGGTCGATGGGCACGGTGGCCGTGAAGGCGCCCGAGGCGTCGATGTTCGTGTCGGTATAACTGTGCTGCCCGGTTCCCTTCAGTTCCACGCGCACGGTCTGCCCGTTCAGTTGGCCCGTCATGCGTCCCGTGACGATGGCGGCCTCGCCGGGCAGGTACGAATCCTTGTCCGTAGCCAGTTCGGCCACGCTGAACGGTGCCTCGATGAAGAGCGGGGCAAAGATCTGGGTGATATTGTTGACAGTGGAAAGTTCGGTGACAGCGTCGTCAGCATTCAACTTGGCATACAGCCAGTAGTTGCCCGTCAACTCGGGCAGGTCGGCGGTATAGGACAGGGTGCGCTCCTCGCCGATGGCCAGTTCCTCGGAGAGCGTGGTGGAATAGAATGGGATGCGTTTGATGAAATAGCCCAGATGGCTGCTGGTGGTTAGGTAGAAGTCCACCTTCATGCCCTTGGGTACGGAGGCCGTGCCCACGTTGGCAATGGTCGTCGTGAAGGTGGCCGGCATGCCCGAGTAGAAGTGTTCGCCCGTGATGCTGACGGCCTGGCTGGCGGCGTCGGGCAGGGTGCGGTCGGAGATGCTGAACGTGCGGGCTGCCGGAGCCAGGTCGGTGGCCGTGGCGCGGATGGTGAACGAGCGGTCGTCGTCCTCCACCTGATTGCGCGGCACGCTCACCGTGAAGTGCACGGTGCCGTAACCGGCGCCGAGGGTCACCTGCTGGGGCAACTGCACCGTCGGGTCGTCGCTGCTCAGGTTGACGACGAGAGTGCTGGAGGCCGACACCACATAGCGCGTTACCCACACGTCGAGCGACGAGCCTTCGCCCATCGTGCTGACCTTGGAACCCAGGGTCAGGTAGGGCTGTTCGTCGTCGTTCACGGTCACCGTCGTCGTGGCATAGGCGCGGTCGCCCTGCGGTGCCGTGGCGGTGTTGTCGTCGGTGTAGAGGGCGGCTGTCACGGCATCGGCAACCGTCCCGTCGACAGCCGAATTGTCAACGGCATTCACGGTCACCTTCACACTCTCGGCACCGGCGGGGAAGGTGGCCACGTTGTTGGTCAGGGCCAGGCGGCCGGTGCCGTTGGTCAGGCGCACCTTCATGGGCTGCTCCAGTCCGCGGTCGCGACGGACGACAAGGGTCAGGGCGTTGTTGCCCGCGTTCTCCGTAACCACATCGGGCAGGGCCGTCAGGGTCAGGGCCGGTCGGTCGTCGTCCAGGAGGCGGATGGCGGCTGTGGCCTTCTGGTAGTCGGTGGCCGTGGCGGTGAAGGTCACGGTGAGGTCCTGCTGCGGCAGTCCGTCGCGGAGGGCCGTCAACGTGGTGCGGCCCGTGGTGCTGCCGGCGGGGATGGTGATGCTGCGGTCGCCAGTGAAACGCGAGGCGGCAGTGCAGGCGAGATACAGCACGAGGTCGTCGGTCAACTCACCGCCACGGGTGGCCGTGACGGTCAGTTCCTGCCCTTCGTGCAACTCGTTGAGCGAGGTATTCAGCGCGAGCGAGTTCTGGTCGTTGTCCTGGCGCTGCACCGTGGTGCATACGTCCTCATAGCCGTTGGCTGCGGCGATGCAGATGTCGGCCTGCCGGGCACGGACGATGTCGTCGTCGACGGCTGCAATGCGCAGTTGCACGCTGGCCTGCCCCGACGGGATGCTGACGGAATTGGGCAAGGAGTAGCCGTTGCACGTCAGCAGGTTACGGACCGACGAGGAGATGTCGAACGACTCCGTGCGACTCCAGTCGCCGGAACGTGTCAGGGTGAGCGTGGCGTAGCCGTAACGGCTGCCTTCGTACACCGTCTGCCCGCCGCTGGTGAGCATGAGGCGCTTCTCCAGCCAGGCCGTGCCGGCACTGGTGCCCGAGTTGTTGCCCTGGTCGGCCACGAGTTCTGCGGTGTCGGCATTGGGAACGACCTCCACCACGGCACGCACGTCGCCGTCCATGTGCGGCTGGCTGGAGAGGCTGAGCACGGCCTGCGCCGTCCGTGTGGCGCCGGCATCCAGCGTACCGGTGTAGGCACGCGAGCCGAGGGAGACACGTGTGCCCGTGGTCGACTCCAGATAGAAGCGTTCGGTCCATCCCGCGCGCGTTGCGCCCGTACCTATATTCTCTATGGTGTAGTCGATGGCTACGCTGCCGCCCGGCACGAGGGTGGTGGTGGCGAAGGAGACGTCGCTGACCGTCAGGTCGGGCAGGTCCTCGCGGCTCACGGCGAAGGTGCCCTCGGCCTCCGTCTCGGTGGCCAGGTTATGGCCGTTGCGGTCGGCCAGGACGATGTTCTCCAGGCCTATGGCGTAACTGTTCTCCAGGCTGCCGCCGTCGTACACCTCCATAGGCAGGCGCAGCAGGAGTCCCTGGTTGCCGCGCAGGGGCTTGTTCTGCATCGACATCACGACGACCTCGTAGCGGCGGTCGCTGGTCTGATGCAGGCTGGCCGAATGGCCGTTGCTGCGCGTCGAGAGTTGGGGGGTGACGCCCTCCGGCATGGAGAAGGGCAGGGTGATGTCGAACTGTATGGCCACCACTTCGTCGCTGTTCTCAAGATAGACGGGAACCATGACCGTGGAGTTTACACGTCCCTCGAAGTAGGGTATGCTCAGCACATTTCCCACCGACTGCGCCAGCGAACCCATCGTCGCCAGCAGTAGCAGCATTGTGAATTGCAGTCTATGCATAATATGTCTGTTTTATCGTTATTTCTTCAATAGTTTCTGACCGTTCTGTATGTAGAGTCCGCGACGCGGTTGCTCCACACGCCGACCGCTGATGTCGTAGATGGCACCACTGCGACCGCCGACGCCGACCGAGGCCACACCGGTGGGCAGGCCTATGGTGGAGGCCACCTCGCGGGCATCCTTGTCGGCACACTGCACGGCCGTGGGCCGACCGCTGCGGGACAGAGCCAGCAGGGCCGTCGGGCTGTCGGCAGGAATCACGCTGCCATCGGGCGAGAAGATGACGTAGCGACTGCCGCGCGCGGTGTTGCGACCCCGCATCTGGTAGTGGCTGTGGTTCAGCAGCAGGCTCACCTCGTCCGTGCTGACGCCTTCCAGTTCGATGTCCAGCGCGGCAACGGGTACCTCCGTCTCCACCTTCACGCGTCCGTCTTCGGCATAGAACCAGCACTGGGCGGGCGTGTCCTCCGCCAACATCTGGCGGCGCATGCGGCGACGCACTCCGGCCGGGTCAGCGCCGTCTTCGTCATTCTCCAGGACGATGTTCACGGTGCAGACGATGTCTTGCACGTTCACCGTTGCGTCCTCGTAGGTGTTGGCTGCGGAGCGGTTGAAGGGCAGGGCGTTCGTCGGCGAGAGGATGTAGTTCAGCGTCCACTGCACATCCAGCACATCGGTGAAGCCGCTGAAGTTGGCATCGCCCGGCACATAGCGCAGGTGGGCGGGATAGGCAGAAAGGAGGCCAGCCTCCGTCTCGGGCGTCAGCCATACGTCGGCATTCTGCGGCAGGTCGTATACCAGGTTGTTAAAGGCTCCGAAGGTCCACCAGCCCGTGGCTTCGTCGCGGTTCAGACTGCCGTAGAAGTTGCCGGGACTGTGGGTGTACTCCACAAACACCTGCGGCACGAGGCTGTTGTCGTTCCCCCCGGCATAGTAGGTGAAGAGCGAGGGCAGCGTCAGGTCCTGTGCCGAACTCAGCCATACCAGGAGCGGTGCACCGGCGACGTCGGGACGGACACTCTCCCACCCCGTTCCGTCGCCCGTGTAGACGCGGTTCTGGCTGCGGGTGTTGAGCGATGCTATGTCGCTGGGCAGCGGTCCGCTGATTTCCGTCAGGCGGTTGTGGTGGGCATAGAGGGTCTTCAACTTCGGCATATCGGCCACGAAGGGCGTGAGGTCGCCCGTGAGGCTGTTGCGACTGATGTTCAGGTAGGTCAGTTCCGAGAGCACGGGGTTCCACGATTCATCCACCAGTTCGCCCGTCAGGCCGCAGTTCTCGAGGTCGATGCTCACCACGCGCGT